>DAOVWW010000241.1 GCA_030636465.1 Gammaproteobacteria bacterium | reverse complement strand
CGCGGCTGCGTAATTCCAGTGAAATGTCTGTTTCCTGACTGGCCCGGTCATTTGGGTCCGGATGGTTCTCAGTTTCATCCTGCATCGAATGCACAGTACGTGAGACTTCATCAAGCAATTCCTGCCGCCATGCAGTCAGAATGTTGCGAAAGTGCTCGTGCTGCCTTGGGCTCATGTATTCTTCACCCTTTTTTTCTACATAGGGTTCAATACCGTGAATCAGTGTATCTGTAGGGTCAGTTTTTTTGCTGGCCGCCATGTATCATCTCCTGCGATAATCCATTGAAAAATTAACGACGCGAACATATAGCAGATTTATATGGTGCGTTGCAACAAGGATTATCTTATACAGGGGTTGATAAATTACTATGTCATTGAAAGCATTGATATTTGACGTTGACGGAACTTTAGCCGATACCGAAAGGAATGGGCATCGCGTTGCCTACAATAAAGCCTTCGCTGAACTCGGCATCAGCTGGAACTGGAACGAAAAGACCTACGGCGAAATTCTCACAGTAAGTGGCGGCAAGGAGCGAATGAAGTATTTTGTTGAAAACTATCAGCCAAAAATACCGACTGGCAGGGTGCTGGAAGAGCTAATCTCGGAAATCTCTATCATCAAAACAAAGATTTTGAAGGAAATGCTGTTGACTGGGTTGATTCCTTTACGCAGTGGCGTAGCGCGCTTATTCAAAGAGGCACGTGATGCAGGCTTAAGGCTGGCGATTGCGACCACCACAGCCCCATCAAATGTAAAATATATCCTCAGCAGTACCTTAGGTGAAGAGTCACTGGGATGGTTCGATATTATCGCTGCCGGGGATATAGTCAAAAATAAAAAACCTTCCGCAGAAATTTATCAGCTGGTGCTGGATGAGATGGGCTGGAAAGCTGAGGAATGTGTTGCCTTTGAGGATTCGGAAAATGGATGCCTGTCTGCCAGAGGGGCAGATCTTCCTGTTATTATCACCGTGACAGGCTATACACGCGATGAGCCATTTATCGATGCAAGCCTGGTCATAGATCAGCTAGGTGATCCGGGTGATCCTGCGGAGCTTATTGACGACCCTCAGGGGGCTTTTAAAGGCCCGGTGCTAGATGTTGACTACTTAATCAAACATTACGGCCAGTAATGTCGGCGAGGCGGTCAGAATGGTGATGGCAATGTCAGAGCGGGCTCAACGTATTGAGCCATTCTATGTCATGAAGATTCTGCAGCAGGCTCAGCAACTGGAATCCCGGGGGCAATCAATCATCCACATGGAAATAGGGGAACCCGATTTCCCCTCAGCGGAGATGATCATCAGGGCCGGTAAACAGGCACTGGATAATCAGTATACCCACTATACGCCTGCAAATGGTCTGCCTGAGCTAAGGGCAGCAATTGCCGACAGTTATTCTGATCAGGCAATTATTGATCCTGGCCGAATAGTTGTAACACCCGGCGCATCCGGGGCTCTGCAACTGGTGATGGCACTGTTATTAGATCCGGGTGATGGAATCATGCTGGCCGATCCTGGATACCCCTGCAACCGGCATATTGCCAGTTTGTTTAGTGCTCAGATTCAATCGGTAGCGGTTAATGAAAAAACGGACTATCAACTCACTGCTGAGCTGGTAGAAAAAAACTGGCAGGAAAATACCCGCCTGGTGTTAATAGCCAGTCCTTCAAATCCAACCGGTACGCTGATACCTCAACAGGAATTATCTGCCATTTACCAGCTGGTTCAGAAAAAAGGTGCCAGTCTCGTTGTTGATGAGATCTATCATAGTCTGGTTTATGATCAGCAAGTTGCCAGTGCACTGAGTCAGGGTGAACAGGTCTTTGTCATTAACAGTTTTTCCAAGTATTACGGCATGACCGGCTGGCGAGTAGGCTGGCTGGTGATGCCTGAGGGTTATATTGAAAGTGCAAATCGCCTGGCACAGAATATGTTTCTTGCCGCACCGACACTATCGCAACATGCGGCGCTTGCGGCCTTGAGCGAAGAAACAGGGGTTGAACTTAAGCGTCGCCGTGATATCTTTCATCAGCGCAGGGATATTCTTCTCCCTCTGATAGAGCAGGCAGGGTTCAGGGTAAAAACCGTACCCGCCGGGGCCTTTTATATTTATGCTGACTGCAGCGCAATCAGTGATGACTCGATGAAACTTTGTGACACACTCCTGCATCAGGCTGGCGTGGCGATTACCCCGGGTGCTGATTTCGGTTCCAATAAGAGTGCATCCTATGTTCGTTTTTCCTATGCCAATACCGTAGAAAACTTACAGGAAGGCATGCGACGCATACAGCAGTGGATTAATGAAAAAAGCTAAGGATGAAGCAGTGGTTGCCTCTCCCTGCGTTGATAACTGCTGTCTAAATGAAGATGATGTCTGTATGGGCTGTTTTCGTTCGCTACAGGAAATTCTCGATTGGGGTGGGGCAGATACATCGACCCGGCTTGAGGTATTGGGGCGGGTGGAGGAGCGGAGGAAGGGTTAAAAAAAGTTCCAAGTTCCAAGTTCCAAGATCTAATGCCTAAGAGTTATAAGGCTAATTGGCGCGATATGGTAAGAAGTTTATCTCCGTCTGGTTGTATAGTCCGCATCGCTATTTAATATGATTTCTTGATTTATAAAAATGATCGATATTGTTCATACTTATCTATGAGAAATATTCATTTTATCCAATGTGCTAAAGCGTATATAATATGCGCCTAATTTAAACTTATATAAGGCACTCAAACCAAAAAATAGTTGGTTAGTACCAAAACTCCGGGGAAAAAATGACTGATAAGAAAGCTAGCGACAGCCGTCGTAAAATACTGAAATCCATTGCTGCAGGTACAGGCGCTGTGGTTGCAGGTAAATCACTGCCTGAAAATTGGGCGAAACCAGTAGTTGATTCCGTGATGTTGCCAGCACATGCAGAAACTTCTCCAAATACGCCTGCTTGTGTAAGAATTGAATTCCAGTTTCCTTATAGTGCTGCTGGGGATAGCACCCCAATCACTGAAATTGAATTCCCTGCAAACCATGATGCCACCGGAGGAGGTACTCCTGCAGATGAGTCATATGTTACTGCGTGGGGGTACTTCCTGGATGATCCCGATACTCCTGTGTATATCAACACAGATGTTATCTGGGCATCATCGAATACAGGAGTTGCTCACACCGGAGCATTATTTCCGGATGGTACTCAGCAGGATTCGTCCTCAATCACTACACTTGATGCTGCCGGCCAATCAGCCATTATAACCGCGACCTATATTAATTTTCGTACAGGCTGTAGAGCTAGTGGATCATATACAGTAAACGTCGTAGCATAGTGATAGCCCGCTAAGGGTGGGTAATGGATCTCTAAATAGATATTCCTACCTTGTTGGAAATGCAGATACTAGAATAACCGCCTTTCGGGGCGGTTTTTTTCTACATCCATCTGCCGTTGTTGGCCGAACTGAGACAAAGCTGCTCGGCTCATAATCACCAGTCGTGTGCTGCGGGCTCAGCTGATCATCTGCAATCTAGCCTATAGCTGACGTTGATACCCTGTCGGGTAAGATCAAGCCTTCACTATGTGATTGTCAGATCAGATTCAAATTTTCTACAGTTAAGTTTCAAGTGTTAAGTTTCAATCGTAAGGCTAAATATGACCCGCATAATTCACACTATCAAGCCATGGTTTTTAAGTTACTTGAAACTTAACACT
>DAOVWW010000128.1 GCA_030636465.1 Gammaproteobacteria bacterium | reverse complement strand
ATGGAAGTCGTGAAATCCGGAGGTGGAAACTGGGCTGAGCACCAGTGGGTAAAGGACCAGCTGCGCATCGCTACTATACAGAAAGACATTAATGATGCGGTCAAACACAATTATGCCCTGTATCAGAAATATCAGGATCAGTTAAAGCAGTACGGAGTGATGTATTAGTAACAGATAGAGACTTATGTTGAAGAAATCATGCGCCTGGTTGCTTGGTGTTTCTATTGTTTTACTCAGCAGCCTTGTGCGTGCCGAAGACTTTCGATTGCAATTTAATGATGCCATTTACGGTGGGGTTCAGACGGTTGATTTGCACTGGGCACTCTATGAGCAATACCAGGTAGATGCCAGCAGGCTGGAGCTGGATTATATCGAGGTGGTATTGAAGTCTAAATATGGCGGAGGGCTGGCCTGGACTGGTTCACCTTATAGTCAGCGTGATCGACGCGTGGTGTATGGGCAGGCTGCTGATTTCTATAACCCGTCAGGCTGGAACTTCAGTCGTATTACTATTCCCACAAGTGGTACGGCTGATGATTTCCTGTTGAATTTACAGGGGCAGTTTATATTACGTGAAGTGCTGATTCGAACTCGCGATTAAGATAATTCAAAAATATTTCTTCAGCATTGCTCCCACGGCAGGCCATCGAATCTCCAGCCGTTAATAGTACTGCGTCGGTGATGGTCGTCCCGATCTCCCTCAAAGCCGCTGTCGATATGGTAGACGTTAGTCATGCCATCATCGATCAGTTTTTGTCCAGCCTCCAGTGAGCGTACGCCACTGCGACAGATCAGCACGATTGGAGCACTGTGTACTTCGTTGCCTCGTATGACACCACCTAGCAACAGTTTTCGAATATCGGTCGTGAAGTTCTCATTTACCTTCCAGTCCGGTTCATCAATCCAGGCAACATGAACTGCCCCTTCCGGGTGGCCGACAAACAGAAACTCCATGCTGCTGCGGACGTCAATGAGTAATGCCCTGGGGTCTTCATGCAAAAGCTTTGCGGCGTCTTTCGGCGCTAGCCCCTTTACGTGTTTTGTTTTATCCACTGTGCCCATGACATGACCTCGGTAGTAATATATTTTCTGCTGGTTTATTTAAATATATAACAGGTCCGGGTAGAAAACATAACAATCTCAATGATCTAAATGGCAGGCCTTCTGTTAATAAGCCCTGAACTGTCCGACGATACGACCCTGGATAGTTACCCGCTCTGCAGAATAACGAAAAGGCTGCATCGATGCGTTAGCCGGGATCAGGGTAATGCTACCATCCTGATTATTTTTTAAACGCTTCAGTGTGGCTTCTTCCTGATCTATCAAGGCGATGACTATTTCGTTGTCACGTGCGGTCTGGCAGCTCTCCATGATCACCATGTCGCCATCAAAGATGCCATCTTCGATCATTGAATCTCCCTGAACACGTAGAACAAAACGCCCGGGGCGAACAAAGAAATCATTCAGGTTGATGGTTTCCTGATCTTCAATGGCTTCTATTGGTAAACCCGCAGAGATGGTTCCAGCGACGGGCAGGGTGTTTTCATCATCACTTGTGCTTTTATCTGTGGCCGCTACATTATCAATTAGCTCGATACCGCGTGAGCGGCCGGTGGAAACACGAATTAAATTCTCGTCCTCCAGTGCCCGGATATAACGGTGGACAGTACCGCGCGATGAAATACCCAGATGCTCGCCGATTTCTTTCAGCTTGGGCGGGTAATCATTTTCATCAATAAAGTCACGGATGAAATTTAGTGTTTGCCTTTGTCTATCAGTTAGCATAAGCTGTTCTCACTCTGTTCTCATGCAGAATACGGCAATGGGCAGAAAATTGCAAGAAAACTATAGTACACAGTAGCTAGAAAAGATAAGCAGTAAAAGGATATAGAACAGGTACAGGAATAATGGATACGAATGAAAACCAGATGTCACTAGAGAGTTTAGTCACACAAGTCGGTGATGAACTCATCTCTCGAGGAGAGAACCTGGTGACTGCAGAGTCCTGTACCGGCGGATGGGTATCAATGCTGGTCACTTCCATTGCCGGCAGTTCATCATGGTTCGACCGGGGCTTTGTTACCTACAGTAATGAGTCCAAGCAGGAAATGCTGTCTGTCGACAAGCAAGTGATTGAGATCCACGGTGCAGTCAGTGAAGAAGCCGCCAGGCATATGGTACAGGGTGCAATTTAACACAGCCGTGCGCAAACAGGGTTGTCTGTTACCGGTATTGCCGGCCCAGGCGGGGGCAGCCCTGAGAAACCTGTAGGCACGGTATGTTTTGGCTGGCTGGTTGATGGCCAGTGTGAAACCGAGACCTGTCATTTTTCAGGAAATCGCCAGGAAATAAGAGAACAATCAGTAAGGCAAGTGCTAACGGGCTTCCTTACTCGTCTTCAAAGGAGTCATAAACGTGGTTGAAAATAATATTAGTACAGATCCAGGTAAGCGTTTATTCCTTGCCTGTTGGCCGGATCAGTCACTGCAGGAATTGTTGTATGAGCTGGCGCGTCATTTACAGTTAAAGCATGGGGGTAAACGAACAAACAAAGAAAACATCCACCTCACATTGATTTTCCTGGGACAGGTACACAAGCAAAAAGAACACCAGTTACGAGAAAGATTGAGGATGTTGGACATTAAACAGTTTGACCTTGAACTGGACAAGGCAGGGTCATTTACACATTGCCGCTTAAACTGGCTGGGCCCCAGGGTTATGCCAAGGGGATTAAAAGAACTTCATGGTGCTTTGAAACTGATTAGTCACGATTTAGGTTTTCATAATGATGATCGTACATATCAGCCTCACATTAGCCTGTTACGTGACTCTCATAGCGAGACAGATCATGCAACTAAACCCATAGCATGGAATATCGACCGCTACTGCCTTGTTGAATCTAAGCATATGAGGGGAGAAGTGAAATATGAAATTATTGAGCAATTCCCACTTTTTGAACAGCAACCCGTAATTAAACATTAATTTATAAACACACACCCGCCTTTTGCGGCTACGTATGTAATAATCCGGAGGATTTTTCACATGGACCAACCAACAACGAGTATTAAAATGGACAACAATAAAACCAAGGCCCTCAGTGCTGCACTGAGTCAGATAGAACGCCAGTTTGGCAAAGGCGCAGTAATGCGACTGGGTGATGGTGCAGTACAGAATATTGAGGCAATCCCGACAGGCTCTTTGGCACTGGATAATGCCCTGGGTATAGGCGGCCTGCCACGAGGAAGAGTGGTTGAAATTTATGGCCCGGAGTCCTCGGGTAAAACAACGCTTACTCTACAGGTAGTTGCTGAGGCACAGAAGCTGGGCGGTACCTGTGCCTTTGTCGATGCAGAGCACGCTCTGGATCCATCGTATGCTGCAAAACTGGGTGTTGATGTGGATAACCTGCTAGTTTCCCAGCCTGATACCGGAGAACAGGCACTAGAGATCACTGATATGTTGGTTCGCTCTGCCGCTGTTGATATTGTTGTTATTGACTCGGTTGCAGCACTGACACCAAAGGCTGAGATCGAAGGCGATATGGGGGATCATCACGTTGGCCTGCAAGCCAGATTAATGTCGCAGGCACTGCGTAAACTGACTGCCAATATCAAACGCTCCAATACCCTGGTGATATTCATTAACCAGATCCGTATGAAAATTGGTGTAATGTTTGGTAACCCCGAAACGACTACAGGTGGTAATGCACTCAAGTTTTATTCATCAGTACGTCTTGATATACGGCGTATCGGTGCAATCAAGAAGGGTGACGAAATACTGGGTAACCAGACACGCGTCAAGGTCGTTAAAAATAAGGTGGCACCTCCGTTTAAGCAGTGTGAGTTTGATATTCTATATAATGAGGGCATCTCGCACGAAGGTGAACTGATCGATCTTGGTGTTTTGCACAATATTGTCGATAAAGCGGGTGCATGGTACGGCTATGGCAAGGAACGCATCGGCCAGGGCAAGGACAATGCGCGTCAGTATCTGAAAGACCATCCTGAAATGTCTGCAGAGATAGAAGAGAAACTTCGTGTTGCTATGGGTATTACAGAAGCAGACGAAAAAGAAGAAGAGGTGGCAGAGGTAGCAAAAGCTGAATAATCATTCATTACCCCACACCGTTAAAGATGTCAGGCGGCGTGCCATGGATTTATTGGCACGTCGTGAGCACGGTGTTACCGAGCTTACTCGTAAACTAAAAATAAAAGGTTTTGATGCCGAACTGGTAGAGGAAGCGGTAGAGGGTTTGCTTAGAGACAACCTTGTTTCTGATCAGCGTTTTTGCGAAAGCATGATAAATTCACGCCTTAATCGTGGCAATGGTCCTGTTAAGGTGCGCTATGAACTTCGCACTAAGGGCGTAGCAGAATATATCATTGACGCTGTCATGCAGGAGTTGCATCCCGACTGGCAGCTGTCGCTTACCAACTTAATTAAAAAAAAGTATGCCGGACAGCTGTCTGGGACTCCCGCCGAGCGCGTAAAACAGGTAAAATTCCTCGTTTCCAGAGGCTTTCCGTACGATATGATATACAGTGTCATTAAAGATGCGGAATTGGACTAGTAATAATTTGTACCAGGGGTAGTTCTGTCGGGTTATGAAAAGCAGTGAAATAAGAAAAGCGTTCCTTGATTTTTTTGCATCTAAAGGACATGAAACTGTGGCGAGCAGTTCTCTAGTACCCGGCAATGATCCCTCCTTATTGTTTACCAATGCAGGCATGGTGCAATTTAAGGATGTATTCCTGGGCAATGAAACCCGTCCATATAATCGAGCAGCCAGTTCGCAGCGCTGTGTCCGGGCCGGTGGTAAACATAACGATCTGGAAAACGTTGGTTATACCGCTCGCCACCATACCTTTTTTGAAATGCTTGGGAACTTCAGTTTTGGTGACTACTTCAAGCATGAAGCGATAGCCTACGCCTGGGAATTTCTTACTGAAGTCATGCAAATACCAGAGGACAAGCTCTGGGTGACTGTTTTCGAGGAAGACAGTGACGCTGAAAAAATCTGGCTGGAAGAAATTGGAATCAAACCAGAGCGCTGCCTGAGAATCGGAGCCAAGGATAACTTCTGGTCTATGGGTGATACCGGTCCCTGTGGTCCCTGTACAGAAATATTTTATGATCATGGTCCCGGCATACCAGGAGGGCCTCCAGGCACTCCAGATGAAGATGGTGATCGCTATGTTGAAATCTGGAACCTGGTATTCATGCAGTACGACCGGTCAGCGGATGGCAAATTAAAAGATTTACCCAAGCCTTCTGTCGATACAGGTATGGGGCTGGAGCGT
>DAOVWW010000075.1 GCA_030636465.1 Gammaproteobacteria bacterium | reverse complement strand
AGTCAGCACGGTTACTCATTGCCTCACCGAGTATGGAAAGGTCTTTGGGAAGATGAGTCATGTCGAGCATATGATCATGGTCATCATATTTATCATTGAATGCTATAGCGATGTCGGTAGTGTCTTCAATGCCCGAAAAAACGACAGCTGCGGCATCCAGCACCCCCTGACGCCGCTCACCACCATTAGACAAACGATCATAAATTGCGAAATGTCCAGCGGCAATGTAATCGATCATTTTCTGGCAAAATTCTCTCATTTTTAAATTAACAGGTTCACGTATCGCTTCAGGTTCTTCGATCTGATATGGGACGACTCCTGCCAGCTCACAGAATAGCACAAGCATTTCCTGTCGCTCATCAAGCAACTTAAGTATCTGATCCCTGGTGTAATCCCGTCTTTCTGAAGCGTCAGTCATTTTACATTCACCTGTATTCAGCTCACCTGCATCCAGCCTGAGAAGGCCAACACAATGCTAGCATACTACAAAACAGTAATACCTGAATAAATAAAGGTGCCCTCAAGGTTCTTCATTATAGGAATCCAGCACCTTGCTACGAGTCTCTTTGCTGATAAAAATTGCATCAGCAAAGCGCAATTGCCCATTTGTCGCCCTGTACATATCGTAAATATCAAATAGTGTGTAATCATATTGCTCCAGGTGATTCCACAACTCACGCAATAGAGGGTTACTCTCGTAGTGAGGGACGAACAGGGCTTCTGTATAAATGATAGAAATCTTTTGCTGCTGCAGGGAGTCATTTGCCCCCTGCAATGCCATCAGCTCCCCTCCCTGAATATCAAACTTAAGGATATCAATATTGTTAATACTATTAAGTTTTACTACCTCATCAATAGTTGTAGTCTCAACATCTTGTATTGTTTTTTCAGCAGCGGCTTTACTGAAATAACGACGACCTGATTTTGTTCGTGGTAATAAAGAATTAGTGGCATCGTTTTCATTTATGTGAAATGTACGACTCCCCACTTTGTCTGAAACTGCTTTTTCAAATGCATGAATTGACGGATCTGCTGAGTACTTTGACTGAAGAATTTTTGCATTGGCCGGAAAAGGTTCAAAACAATAGATACTGGAATCAGGGAACAAATCTTTGTAGCGTTTAACCGTTTCACCTTTGTGCGCGCCGACATCAAATATCATGGGTTCCGTAACAGCCAGGCGGTCCATAAATTCTTTTTGTGCGTTATATGCATCGCCAGGGAATGACCCTAATGCAGGTCTTGTTCTGCGCAGCTCCAGGCCAAGTGCATCCAATGACTTTTTGAAAAATGACTTTAAAGTTGATTTCATTTAAGGTCCAGAAGCTTCTCAGGTTTACGAAAAAACTGGGGAACTCGTGATAGAACTTTTTTCACCATAAACAAAGGTGTCACGGATAAACCATTTTTTTTACAGGCCTTATAGGCTTCATAATTACCTTTAATGACGTTACTTATACGATTGTTAGTTACCCCACCCATACGCATTTTCACCATCACTCCAGGAAGGTACTGAGTTTTAATTTTATTCACCACCATAAACCGCATAGTCAGATCAAAATCAGACTGGATCTTCATATCCAGATCGAAATCACCAAAATTAGAGTAACAATCTTTCTTTACAAAAAATGTAGGATGAGGTGGCATCCAGCCTTTCTCAAATAAGCCTTTCTGGTATGGCTGTGATTGCCAGTACCGAACCAGCTTGTGCGGCGCTTCCCTGCTTACAAAAACAATATCACCATAGACTGCATCAAGCTGCTTATTATCGATAAATGTCTGGGCAACACGACTTATCACTTCATTATTTGCATACCAGTCATCAGAATTTAAGGTCCCGACAATTTCACCTTTGGCCAACGCCAGCCCTTTATTCATTGCATCATAGATACCTTTATCAGGCTCTGATACAACCACCGCCAGCTGCTTCCTGTAGCGATTGATTATATCCATGGTGCCATCGTGTGATGCGCCATCAATGACAATGTGCTCTATATCCTGAAAATCCTGTTGAAGCACAGATTGAATGGTATCTTCTATGGTATCAACAGCATTATAAACAACAGTAATGATTGTAATTTTCATTAGTACTACACTACGCGCTAAGCCTGCGAACACCCTTGCTTGCGACGATGATCCCATCCGGTTGCTGCTGCGTGTTCTCTTCTTCGTATTCAATACTATAATCTTTATTCGTCAGCATACTAATACATTGCTGATGGATAACCCTGCCATGAGTGCCTATAATAAATGTCTTAACATCGCCGCGCTCCATCACTGCCGCCCCGCCGCTTAATATATCCGACTCCAGGCCCTGCACATCCATCGACATCACATCAACTACCCTGCCCACCTGCTGCATTAATGTTGCCATCGTAACCGTATCAATTTCTGATTTAGTACCCGAGCCTGCCGCGTACCGTTTAACTCCGAAGGTCCCTAAAGTTGTCTTAATAATATTTTTTAACTTCATAGCAAGGACATTGCTTAAGCCCTGCCCCTTTTTACTTACCAGCAACTGACTTTCATAACCTTTCTGCAAAAAACTGACACGACCATTCATTGCCCCCACAGCAGAAGGATGAATGACAAAATCACTTTCAGATAAATCGTTGAGCAGTATATTTTCAGCAAAGAAATCACGAAAAGATTCCAGCGGTTCAACCGCATGCACATGCAACTGTGGTGACAGTTTTTTAGCCAGAATGGCATAGTAACCAATGGCCGTACCAATATTGACAAAAACACCATCGCTCGGCAGCGAAGTTATGATCTTTATAAACAGGTCTTCTTCATCGGCTTCATGAACGTTTCTAATTCTGTAACGCTGCCTCTGAGCGGGCATCAGGTGGTCGTCATAAACACGCACACCATTGTCGAATTCATGTATCTTTCTTGTCATGGTTTTATCTTGTAGTTTTCTTTAGCAATAACAGAGTATTTTTCATAAATATTAACTGCCTGTTGATAGAGATCGCTATTCTCCTGTAAATCAACTGCATTCTTCAAGTTTTCTTTATCTTTATCAGGCCGGTACAGGTGAGTCACTTTGCCTTCATCCAGATGTATATTGCGCCTGTCAATTTCACTAAATACTGCTGCTTTTGCCTGATCATCCTGATCCGGGAAGATATTAAAACTGCTTGAAAAATGATTGTTAAGCCGCTGTGTAACTTCACCAAAACGATCAATTACATCTTCGAAGTTTGCAACAACAAACCCTTCCCTCAAATGATACAGATCTTTATAAAAACGGATGTAATCTTCAAGTGCTTCACTAACGGGTATGAAATCATGTCTGACTACCAGTGAACGGACGGCCCCTAATGGATGCCGGATTAATAGAATCACTGGAATTTTATATTTGATAGAGCGAAGAACCTGCGCCTGTACATGCAAATGATGGCCCACCTCATGCCATTGCAGTTCGTTTACATGTTTAAAAGCATACACTGCATAAGTATTGGCCGAACGCGGGTAGCCTTCAATGGTTATCTTCGTTTTTTTGGTCACCATCAGCTTTCTATTGTGCGGACTTAACTGGTAAAGACTAAAAAACATCCAGGGGTAACGCGCGGTAAATTGCCGCAGGCGGAAGCGCCTGTTTCTGAGCCACCTTACAATGCTTTTAGTCATTCAAGGCACCCTTAATTCTGCTGTGAGCCTTGCAGGCGCTTAGTCAGTTCGTTCTTCACATCTTTCAGACCAGATATCCCTGCATAGATACGTATATCAAGTTTAGATTTAATCACCAGCAGCATAAGAATGTTGACCAGTACAATACCTGAAGATGATGCTATTGCCATGCCCAAACCACCATAGCTGTCTGTTAATAAGTAAGCACCTATTAGTGTGATACCGCCGACAAATATATTTATCATCATCGCACTTTTCTGGTTATCGGTCATATTCAATACAAAACCGCCAGAGCCCGCCCAGACATGAAATAACCATCCACCGGCCAATATCATCATGATATTCCAGTTGCCGGCAAAAACATCGCCAAACAGGAACTGTGGTAACCAGTCACCAAGAGCTAATAGTAGAAGAAAAACAAGCAGGGATAATAATGTTGTTAAGCCTGCAGCCCCACGCAACATACGTTCCATCTTGTTTATATCATCATTCGCGTATAGCTCAGATATCAATGGCGGCAGCACACTGTTTACAATGACCAGGGGGAAGCTCACCAGCAAAGCCAGCCTGGCTACCAGGCCAAAGGCTGCAACTTCCTCAGGCGGCCTTAAATAGCCTAACATCCATATCTCTGCATGGGTCATTAAGATCAGCGCCATGCTTGATACCCAGAAAGGCCATGCCATCTTGAACAATTGCTTAATCGATCCGCGGTTTTCTTCTTTCTGACTTGATTGTAGTCGCTTGCGAAGCTTTAATATTGCCATCAGGGACAGCAAGAGCCCGGCTAAAATGAATAAAACAAGTATTTGCCTAAGGCTAATTGCCGCAGAGGTAAACCAGACCACTGCAAGTACTGATGAAACTATCAGGATATTGCCCAGTCCTGTCAACGCGCCTCCATAAAATATTGCTGCTGAGATATGATGAAAACCCCGACAGGTTTCTGCCAGTAAACTCATGATTACAGTTACAACCAGCCATAGCGCTACCAGCGGCATCAATTCTCCAAGTATAGTCCCATGAGATAAGCTCGCTGCTAGCCAGGTACCAGCCGGGCTAACCAGTATCAAAGCCGTGCATAGAATTGTCAGGGAAACAGCGATGAATACCTGCCTGATATGTGTAATAGCCCGGGGATGATCACCGCTAATCACCGCGTCAGGGATTACACGCAGTAACGTTTTGCCAAAACCAAAATCTGCCACCACTGCGGCAACGGTAACCATGCTGAGTGCAAGTAGAAATATGCCTGTTTCTGCAGGTGTCAGCAATCGGGCAATCAGGACGTTGACCAGTACTACGCCTATAGCAATAGCGCTTTTACCGATCACTGCAATTATTCCGCCTCTGAGCAGGCGTTGACTGACAGATTTCATATTGATTTACACAGACAGTATATGGGCACGCACTACTTCTATCACCTTGTCGCCATAATGATCCAGTTTATGTTGCCCAATGCCAGGAACATCAAGTAATGAATCCGTATTGGCCGGCCGCAGCTGCGATATGGCTGCCAGCGTGGCATCATGAAAAATCACATAAGGGGGCACTCCCTGGCTATGTGCCAGTTGTTTGCGCATCAAACGTAATTCATTGTAGAGCGGCTTATCATCATCCAGCACCTCTGTGGGCTCACGCCGTTGCCTGTTTTTGCTGCTTTTTTCAGGAATACGCTGGCGCCGCAACTCCAGCACAGATTCGCTACGCAGTAACGGCCGACATTTCTCAGTTAAATGCAAAGCACCGTAACCCTCGTGATCCACTTCCAGATACCCCAGGGCGATCAATTGACGATACAGGGTGCGCCAATGCGCAACACTATCATCGGCACCAATACCGAAAGTAGATAACTGATCATGTCTATTTCCCTCGATACGGTCATCCTGCTTACCCCGCAAAACATCAATCAGGTAGTTAACCCCGAAGCGCTGACCACAGCGATAAACGCATGAAAGAGCTTTACGTGCTGCCTCGCTGGCATCCCACAGTTCAGGAGGGTCAAGACAATTATCACAGTTACCGCAGGGTTCATCTAAATTCTCACCAAAATAGGATAAGAGAGTCTGGCGCCGACATAAGCCGGATTCACAAAGCCCCAGCATGGCTTCCAGTTTGTGTATGGAAACACGTTTGTAGTTTTCAGCCGCATCACTGGACGTCATCATCTGCTTCAATAAAATGACATCTTGAAGCCCATAGTTCATCCAGGTGTTTGCCGGCAAACCATCTCTACCTGCACGGCCGGTCTCCTGATAATACGCTTCGATACTTTTAGGCAGGCTCAGGTGGGCCACAAAGCGCACATCGGGTTTATCGATGCCCATGCCAAATGCAATGGTTGCGACGATAATAACCTCTTCCTCACGCAGAAACCTTTGCTGATGATGCTGCCGCAGGCTATCACTGAGCCCGGCATGATATGGCAGTGCAATACGCCCCTTCATCGTCAGCCATTCGGCCGTTTTTTCCACCTTTTTGCGTGACAGGCAATAAACAATACCCGCATCGTGCGGGTGCTCCTTATCAAGAAATCGCCACAATTGGTCACGGCCATTTTGTCCATCGACAATCTGATAGCGAATATTTTTGCGGTCAAAACTACTGATGTAAGTGCTGGCCTGATGCAGGTCCAGCTGACTTTTTATTTCATTTCGTGTCGCTTCATCAGCAGTGGCGGTAAGGGCTATACGCGGCACTTCACTAAAGCGCTGATGCAGAATCGACAGGCGCTGATACTCTGGACGGAAATCATGCCCCCATTGTGAGACACAATGGGCTTCATCAATGGCGAAAAGAGCAATCTGGCAACGGCTAAGAAGATCTAAAGTGTAATTATTCAGTAAACGTTCAGGAGCAATGTACAAAAGGTCGAGTTCATCATTCAACAGCGCCCTTTCAATCTCTCTCTGGCTATCCCGGTCTAGTGTGGAATTAATAAAAGCGCTGGATATGCCTAACTGTTTCAGGGCATCAACCTGATCCTGCATCAGAGCAATCAAAGGGGAAATGATAATGCCAGTGCCCGGCCTGCAGATAGCAGGTATCTGATAACAAAGAGATTTCCCGCCTCCAGTAGGCATTAAAGCCAAAGCGTCCCCGCCATTTAGCAGGGTTTGTATTATCTCTTTCTGATTATAACGGAAGTCGTCATAACCAAAGGTACTGCGGAGTATCTCGAGAGCCTGTTCCATGGCGGTGGAGAATGCCGTT
>DAOVWW010000040.1 GCA_030636465.1 Gammaproteobacteria bacterium | reverse complement strand
CGAAAAGGATCGGCAATTGATGGAGGTGCAGTTGCGCCAGGCTCAGAAGCTGGAGGCGGTGGGTCAGCTTGCTGCTGGTATTGCACATGAGATTAACACTCCGACCCAGTTCGTCAATGACAATACCCAGTTTCTATCTGAGGCCTTCGGGGATTACAACCGGCTTCTGACGCAGTATCAGGATTTACTGCAGATGGCTGAAGATGGTGTGATAAACAAAGAGCAGATCGATAAGGTGAAGAGTGTTACCGAAGAGATCGATCTGCAATACCTGCGTGAGGAAGTTCCTCAAGCAGTAGAGCAGTCGCAGGAAGGGCTGGGGCGAATTACCAAAATTGTGCGTGCCATGAAGGAGTTCTCCCATCCGGGAACCAAGGAGAAAATACCTGTCAATATCAATCATGCCATTGAAGTCACTATCGATGTCTGCCGCAACGAGTGGAAATACCATGCTGAGATGAAGACAGACTTCACTCCCGATCTTCCGCTGGTGCCCTGTTTGCCAGACGAGATTAATCAGGTGTTTCTTAACCTGATTGTCAATGCAGCTCATGCCATTGCTGATGCTATTGGTAACAGTGGTAAGAAGGGAGTTATCCAAATTACTACACGGCTGGATGGCGACTGGGCTGAGATAATTATTAGTGATACAGGTTGTGGAATTCCTGAAAAAATTCAGAAGCGTATTTTTGAACCGTTCTTTACCACTAAAGAGGTTGGTAAAGGTACTGGCCAGGGTTTGACAATGGTCTACTCGACTGTGGTGGATAAACATGGTGGCAGCATCGAGGTGGAGAGTGAGCCAGGCGTGGGCAGCACTTTTAATATTCGATTGCCGCTGCAGCAGGATGTGGATAAATAATGCATGCTCTAAAAGATAATACACATGAGTTAAGCACTGCGGATAAAGATCCGTGGAAGGTCATCATTGTCGATGATGACCAGACCATTCTTCAGGCCTCGGTTCGGCTGCTGCGCAAATTTATTTTTGAAGGACGAAAACTTGAGATTATCACCGGTTCATCAGGCGCGCAGGCAAAACAACTGATTGCCGAACATGCTGATACGGCTGTCATCATACTGGATGTCATTATGGAGACAAAAGATGCCGGTCTGCAGGTCGTTACCTATATTCGCAATGAACTCGGTAACAACAATGTGCGTATTTTACTGCGCACCGGGCAAGCCGGACAATTTGATGAAGAGGAAGTGTTCGAAAAATACAATATCAACGACTTTCTGGAAAAAGCTGATCTCAGTAGCCGACGACTGAAAACGGCAATCAAGGGTGGGCTGCGGGCATTTCGTATGCTGGAAGAAATCGACGCCACGGTGCAGAGGGAGATGATTTTGCGTGAAGCGGCTGATGCCGCTAACCAGGCCAAAAGTGAATTCCTCGCCAATATGAGCCATGAGCTCAGGAGTCCAATGTCCTCGATTAAATCTGGCCTGACTATTATTAAAGAGGTGATGAACGACCCTGAGGCGGATGCAGAAGATTGGGAGGATGCACAAAAAGCAGTGAAATATGCTGAGAGCAGTGCAGACAGGTTGATGGGGCTGGTTAATGGTATCCTCGATTTATCCAAGCTGGAAGCCGGCAAGATGGTATTTAATATCCAGTCTGGTGATATCAAGGACCTCATTGATATGGCCAGTCATGAAATCAGCCCTCAGCTGCAGGCAAAATCCCTGACATTGAAAATAGAACTCAATGGCATCAAAACAGAGCTTGCATTCGACTTCAGTAAAATGATGCAGGTATTCATTAACCTGCTCAATAACGCTATCAAGTTCACTGCCGAAGGCAAACAGATCACGGTCTCTCTGTCTGAGGGCAGCATTGCTCGTGGACGACGCCAGAGTGATAGCGGTACGGTTGCTACCCTGGATCTTTGTGTCAGTGATCAGGGTATTGGTATCCCCGAGGATGAACTGTTTCACGTCTTCGACAAGTTTGTGCAAAGTTCAAAAACCAAAGATGGGTCCGGTGGTACGGGTCTGGGACTACCTATCGCTCAGGAAATTATGCTCAACCACGGTGGGCACATATGGGCAGAAAATAATCAGCATGGCGGGGCAAATTTTATTATTAGCCTGCGCAGAAATTAGTAAAGGAATATAGAAATGTCTGTACAGGAAACCCATATTCTCGTTGTTGATGATCTTGAGGAAAATCGTTTTGCCCTTAACCGGATGCTGAAGAAGAGCGAGTTCAAAGGCAAATACAGCATTGCCGAATCCGGTGATGAAGCATGGGAACTGCTACAAAAAGAACCTGATAAATACACGGTTGTATTGCTTGATCGTATGATGCCGGGCATGAGTGGCATGGATCTGCTGAAGCAGATGAAACACGATTCCAGTCTTTGTGATATCCCTGTTATTTTCCAGACGGCGATGGCGCAAGTAGATGACATTGCCGAAGGTCTGGCAGCTGGAGCGTTTTATTACGTCACCAAACCTTATCCTGAGAAGGAAGTTTTCCTTTCTATTATTCGTTCTGCAGTGGAAGAATTTCAAAACCTGGTAAGGATCAGGGCAGAAATTGAGAAGACAACCGGTGCACTCCAGTTAATGGATTGCTTCGAATTGAACTTTCAAAGCCTGGAGCAGGTAGAAGGAGCCACCAGTCTCATTGCTAAAGCCTGCCCCGACCCTCAAAAGGCAAGTGTTGGGCTTAATGAATTGCTGCTGAATGCGGTGGAACACGGTAATGCCGGTATCACCTATATAGAAAAATCCAGGCTCAATGAAGCTGACAACTGGAAACAGGAGGTGGGGGCTCGTCTTGCTCTGGAGGAAAATAGAAACAAACGCGTCTCTGTTTATTTTAAGCGCGAGCAAGATACGATCTGTATCACTATTAAAGATGAAGGCAAAGGTTTTGACTGGCAGAAATATCTTGAGATAGATATAGATCGTGCTTTCGATAACCATGGTCGCGGCATTGCCATGGCAGCAATGGTCAGTTTTGACCAGCTCGAATACGAGGGTATCGGTAACGAGGTACGTGCTGTGATTCATTTAGGCAAACAGGATTGATGAAATGATGGAGCCACCTAAGCAACCGCAGGCAAGGCCAGATAAGAACCAGAATGGAGCTTCTGTCGGTGTTGTAGAAGATGCTCGAATACGTCTTGAAATGACCCGTTTATTGTATCGGGGTTTGCCGCAGGCGATTACCACCAGTGTTGCGGTGGCAATCGCTCTGAGTGTGTTCCTGTGGTCGGTGGCGGATCAGACATGGTTGCTAGTCTGGCTAGCAGCTCTGTTGTTAATTACTTCCATGCGAGTTTTTTCGGTCATCAGTTTTCAGCGTGCTCAACCTGTTGCATCAGCAGCGGAACGTTGGGCAAAGATTCATTCGGTGGGTGCTGCCTTAGCCGGTATTATTTGGGGTTCACTTGCCTTATTGTGGAATTCAGGCTGGCCTATCTCTTACCAGGTATTTCTTATACTAGTGCTCACGGGCATGGCTGCAGGCGCGATTTCCACCAACACTGCACGGATGTCTTCTCTGACAGGTTTTGTTATTTTTAGCTTATTGCCACTCGCTGGTATCTTGTTACTGCAGGAAGAAGCTGTCTATGCTGGGCTCAGTCTGCTGGTGTTTGTATACGCAGGCATGTTAGTTCTGACTGCCCGAAATTACCACGACAGCATCAAGGTCTCGATCACTCAGCAGTTCAATAACTCAAATCTGATTGACGAGCTGAATGGGCATGTGAAGCAGCTTAATAAAGAAATTGTTGCTCGTGAAAAAGCTCAGTCTGATTTGAGGTTGCTGAACGAGACGTTAGAACAACAGGTGGCTACCCGCACTAAGGGTCTGAATGAAGAAATTGAGCAGCGCATTGAAGTAGAACAGGCTCTGGAGCATGCGGTGAATCAGACCCGGTCGATTCTGGAGGCCGTGGGAGAAGGTATTTTTGGTCTGGATAAAATGGGCAAAACCACCTTCATCAATCCTGCCGGTGCACGTATGCTGGGCTGGGATGCAGAGGAGCTTATTGGGCAGAATCAACATGATATGGTTCATCACATGCGAGCAGATGGTAGTCCTTATCTTCATAGCGACTGTCTGATTAATAAAACCTTGCAAACCGGACAGGAACAGCGCGTGGATGGTGAGCTGTTCTGGAAAAAGGATGGCTCTAATATTCCGGTAGAATACTTCAGTGCTCCAATCATCGAGCATGGCGAAGTGGCCGGTGTCGTCATTACCTTCTACGATATCTCGGAGCGTAAACGTGCAGAGCATGCCCTGATTGAGAGTGAACAGAAATTCTCCGCCATCGCTGACTCGGCACAGGATGCCATTATTATGATTGATAGTGCCGGGGATGTGGTTTACTGGAATCCGGCTGCCAGTCTGATTACCGGCTACAACAGGCAAGAAGCAATAGGAAAGAATTTACACCATTTGATCGTTCCAGAACGATTTCAGAGGGTGCATGAGCAGGCATTTCCCCACTTTATCAATACCGGTGAGGGTATGGCGGTGGGTCAGACCCTGGAGCTGGCTGCAATCCACAAAGGAGGGCGCGAGTTCCCGGTCGAGCTGTCTATATCGAGCGTACAACTTCAGGGGAGCTGGCATGCCATTGGTATGTTGCGTGATATCAGCAAGCGTAAGCAGATTGAAGCAGATATTCGTCACAGCAGGGCGACTTACCAGACGCTGGTGGATAACCTGCCCCAGCGTATTTTCTACAAAGATAAAAACTCGGTTTATGTTTCGGGTAACCGCCAGTATGCCCTTGATCTTGGTATTGAACCTTCGGAGCTACCGGGTAAAACCGATATGGATTTTTTCCCCAAAGAGCTTGCCGAGCAATACCGTGCTGATGACCTGAGGATTATCGAGGCGGGTGAGATCGAGGATATAGAAGAGCGTTACCTTAAAGATGGCGAGGAGCGTTATATTCACACAGTAAAAACACCACTGAAAGATGACGATGGCAACCCGGCGGGTGTGCTCGGTATCTTCTGGGATATCACCGAACAAAAGCACGCTGAGCAGAAACGGCAAAATCTGGAAGTCCAGCTGCGCCAGGCTCAAAAGCTGGAGTCAGTGGGGCAGCTTGCCGCTGGTATTGCCCATGAAATCAATACACCAACCCAGTTCGTTAATGATAATACGCACTTTCTGAAGGATGCCTTTGCTGACTACAGCCAGCTATTGGCTGCTTATGATCAGCTGACCAAAGCGGCTGCCAGCGGAGCTGTTCCACAAGCTTTGCTGAGCAAGGTGAATGCATTGGTGGAAGAGATTGATACTGATTACCTCAAAAATGAGATTCCTATGGCGATCTCACAGTCTCTGGATGGCCTGAAGCGTATCTCCAAGATCGTACAGGCAATGAAAGAGTTTTCCCATCCGGGCAGCGAGGAGAAAACTCCGGCTAATATTAACCGGGCGATTGAAACCACCATTGATGTCTCTCGTAACGAATGGAAGTACTGTTCGGAGCTGATTACCGAGTTTGATCCAGAGCTGCCACAGGTGCCGGTGATACTTGGTGAATTCAACCAGGTGATACTGAATCTGATCGTTAATGCTGCTCATTCGATTGATGATGTGGTCAGAGAAAGTGGAGAAAGGGGCGAGATTCGTATTACAACCACGCACGATAATGAGTGGGCAGAGATCAGGATAAGTGATACTGGAAAAGGTATCCCTGAAGCGATAATAAAACGCATATTCGATCCTTTCTTTACCACTAAAGAAGTTGGTAAAGGCAGTGGTCAGGGATTAGCGATTGCCTGGTCGGTCATCGTCGACAAGCATGGTGGCTCTATTGAAGTAGAGAGTGAGCAAGGTAAAGGCTCAATTTTCACCATCCGTTTGCCAATTATGTAAGAGATGTTTTAAAGGGAATATTAGATGAAAAAATTCATATTATTTGTTGATGACGAACCCAGTGTTCTGCAGGGCTTGCAACGCTCACTTCGAGGCAAGCGCAACGAATGGGATATGGAGTTTGTGGATAGTGGCGAGCAGGCATTGAAGAGGGTCAATGAAAAAAAATTTGATGTCATTGTCACTGATATGCTCATGCCGGCAATGAATGGAGCAGAATTACTGGAAAAAGTGGCGGCTGATCATCCAGAGCTGGTTCGTATTATTCTATCGGGACATTCCGATGAGGAAATGATCATACGATCCGCCGGTACGGCTCATCAGTTTCTGGCCAAACCATGTGATGCGAATACCCTGAAAGACACATTAAACCGTGCTTTTGCGCTGAAGAGCTTTTTGAATGAGGACAAACTTCGCGCTTTTGTAACCGGAATGACAACGCTGCCCAGCATCCCTCAGACATATCAGCATATTATGAATATGCTGGCTTCCAGGGAGGCTTCACTTTACGAAATAGGGGACCTTATCAGCACGGACCCGGCCATGACGGCAAAGATCCTGCAACTGGTGAACTCTGCCTTCTTCGGGCTGGGGCGACATATCTCGGACAGCAAAGAGGCGGCCGCATTGCTCGGTCTTGATGTACTCAAGGCACTGGTGCTTTCTGTTGGTATCTTTTCACAGTTTGATCAACAAAAGGTTAAAGACGTTGTTTTTTCTCTTGATGCTCTACTGAATCATAGCCTGATGGTGGCGAGGCTGGCCGAGCGTATAGCGCAAGCTGAAGGGGTCGGTAAAGCGATGGCAGATGACTGTTTCCTGGCTGGTATATTGCACGACATAGGTATCCTGATTCTGGAACAGAATTTTTCTGAAGATTATGTAAAAGTAAGAGCTCTGGTGGAAGAACAGGGTATGGAGTTGTGCCTGGCGGAACAGCAAGTTTTAGGTACCACTCATGGTGCAGTCGGTGCTTATTTATTGGGGCTCTGGAGTTTGGCAAACCCGGTAGTGGAAGCGGTTGCTTTTCATCACCAGCCGATACTTTCAAGTAGTGAGCAGTTTAGTCCACTGAGTGCAGTACATGTTGCCGATGTGCTGGTGCACCAGACTGGTTTGACGGGAAGCATGTTTCCCCCGGAAGCCAGGAGTGTTGACCGTGAGTTTCTGAGCAGGATCGGGATGTTGGAGCGACTGGAAGATTGGGAGAAATTGCAGGGTCAGGAGATAAAAGAATGAATGATAAAATTCTTTTTGTTGATGATGACCCTAATATTCTAAGTGCTTTTCAGCGCCAGCTACGCAAGCAGTTTCAACTAGTGACTGCATCCAGTGGAAAGGAAGGGCTGGAGCTTATTCAAAAAGAGGGCGCATTTTCTGTGGTGGTTGCCGATATGCGTATGCCGGAAATGGATGGTATTGAGTTTCTGAAGGCAGTACAGAAAGAATCACCGAACAGCATCCGTCTTATGCTCACCGGTAACGCCGACCAGCAGACAGCTATCGATGCAGTGAATGAAGGTGAGGTCTTTCGTTTCCTGACCAAACCTTGTCCAACTGACCTGCTGGTGAAAACACTTAATGCCGCACTAAAACAATATCATTTACTGCATGCAGAACAAGAACTGCTTGAAGGCACTTTGAATGGTTCCATCAAGCTGCTGACAGAGGTGCTTTCTATTGTTGCTCCTTCGGTATTTGAGCGTGCTGTAGCCCTGCGTGAGACTGTTGTTGAACTTGCCCGTGTATTACACATCATGGATACATGGGACATCGAAATGGCCACCATGCTTTCAGATATAGCTTATGTCACTTTACCAGCAGAGACTCTGGCAAAATTCCAGTCAGGGAAAATATTATCCGCTGCTGAAAAACAGTTTGTTGCCCACTTACCTGAAACAGCTTACAAGTTGTTAAAACACATTCCTCGACTTGAGAACGTGGCTCGAATCGTACTCTACCAGGGAAAAAGCTTTGATGGAGTCGGTGTTCCGAAAGATACCGTTGCGGGTGATGATATACCACTTGAGAGTCGTATCCTGAAAGTTTTATATGACTTTAAAGAACTGGAAGAGAGTGGTGTTGAGGTAGCTGAAGCACTGGAGAAGATGAAGCAGCATGCTAACCGTTATGACCCCAGGGTATTACAGACTGCAGCCTGGCTTTTCTCTGCTGGTGATGAGGAAACCCAGGTGCCAGTACAGTTAGAAGCCTCTGTCTCCGAGCTGCGGCCCGGTCAGGTGCTGGTCGCCAATATTTTAACAGTTGATGGTGGGTTGTTGCTGTCGGTAGGCCACAAGTTAACTTCAACCGTGATTGAGAAGCTTTATAACTATCACGATTTAAACAGAATTGTGGAACCGATAAAAGTTATTGTTCCAGTCAAAAAAACTGATAATTAATATACTATTTTAGATATACGTGGAGGTGCTTGTGTACAGGTTAATGATTGTTGATGATGAGGAAAATATTCTTCATTCACTAAAACGAAATTTATCGAAGCAGAAAGAGTGGGATATCGTAACTTGCAATGATCCACTTGAAGCCATCGAGATTGCCAATACTTCTCGTTTTGATCTGTTTCTTTCTGACTATCGTATGCCAGGGATGAATGGCGTGGAGTTTCTGGTTGAAACTAAAAAAATTAATCAGAATGCCATGCGCATTATTTTGAGTGGGGCCACTGATTTTAATGGTTTGATGGATGCTATTAATAAAGCTGAAATATATCGTTTTATTTCGAAACCAGTTGATGCAAATGAGCTGATTCAGACGATAAGTCATGCACTACAGTTTTATGAAATATTAAAAGAAAACAGGATTCTGGCAGCGAAGGTAAGAGCCCAGGAAAGTGAACTGAGTAGAAGGGCGCTTGCGCTGAAAAAACTGGCTAAAGAACACCCCCTGATTGCACAGGTAAACTGGGGTGATGATGGTTCAATTATTCTGGATGAGGATGACTTATTGTAGATGTTTTTTACGTCCTCTTTCTTTGGGAGAGGGCTATGTTTTGGTGGTAAAAAATCTTTTGACTTTAAAGTTTGCTATCTAACGGTTGGGGTTTGCTCAGCAGGTAACCCTGGGCAAAATCAACGTCTAACTCTTCAAGAACTTGCAAGATTTCACTGTTCTCGACAAACTCTGCTATGGTTATTTTTTCCATTAATTTTCCGAT
>DAOVWW010000041.1 GCA_030636465.1 Gammaproteobacteria bacterium | reverse complement strand
TCAGGTAACCTTGAACATAATCGATTCCTATTGCACTCAAAATGGCAAGTTGTGCTTCAGTCTCCACACCCTCAGCAACTGTTTTCATACCGAAACCATGGGCAATGGTATTTATTGCCTCGATAATGGCCCGGTTAGCCAGATCGTTTTCGATATTCTTGATGAAGTGCGCATCAATTTTTATTATATCCAGAGGTAAGGATTTCAAATAACCAAATGATGATAAACCTGTACCGAAATCATCCAGGAAAAAGTGGCAACCGAGTCCATGCAATACATTCATAAATTGAACTGCTGATGTATGGTTTCTGATAGCGGCCGTCTCGGTAATCTCAAAACAGACTCGTTCCGGGTCAATACCATGTTTGTCTATATCCGTAATTATTAAATCCAGCAGTTCACGATTACCCAGGCTCATACCGGAAAGATTGATGGAATAACTCTGAGTATTATTGTCTCCGCCCATGAACTGAAGTGTTTTGCGTACCACATAGAAATCGAGATCAGTAATCAGGTTATACCGCTCAGCTGCCGGGATAAAACTGGCAGCTGAAATAATCTTGCCATTGTCATCTTCATAACGAACTAAAATCTCGCTATGAGCCATACCGTTTCCTAAAGACCTGATTCCCTGGCTGAACAATATCAGGCGGTCTTCTTTCATGGCACGCCGCAGGCGAGAGGTCCAGTCCATACCTTCCCTGCGTACTTTTGTTTCTTGCAATGACTCCAGCGAAACCTCTATGCGGTCGCCACCTCTTTCCTTGGCAACATCACAGGCAAGGTATGCATCAGACCAGATTGATTCAATACTCCCTCTATTTTCGCTAACCGGCACGATGCCGATACTTGCAGTTATGTCATAACTTTTGTCAGACCATTCAAAACGATTTCTAGCTATGCCCTTCAATAATTTCCTGGCATAGGATTTCACTTCATCGATATTTTTATCTTTTAGAAACACCACGAACTGGTCGCTGCCCACACGATCAATTTTCGTTTCATTGCCGACTTCTTTTTGTAAATAACTGGCCAGCTGCCTGAGCAATTCATCACCTGCAGCCTGGCCCGAAGTATTGTTAATAATATTGAATTGATCGACATCCAGATACAGCAGTGCATGACTCACATTACGTTGCCTGGCATCTTCAATCAGGGCACTGAGTTGAGCTTCAGCTTCATAGCGGTTGCCCAAACCTGTTAACGGGTCATGACAAGCCTGCCATAACAATCTTTGGGTATGTCGGGAGTCCATGCGATAGGCTAGCCAGGCGATACCGATACCGGTAAAGATGGCAATTGCCAGCAACCACACTAGCGCAGCCCGGTACCTGCTCATCGACCGGGCTGCAGCCTGTGTTGCTAAACTTGAGGATTCCACCAGCATTTCCCGTATCTTCATCATATCGGGGTAGATCATCTCGCGATTCGGCCCCAGTTCGTTCGCAATCAGCTCCAGGGCCTGCTTCTGCTTCCCTGTCATCGCCAGTTCAACTATCTGCTGTTGCAACGCATAACCATTGCTATTTATCTCAATAATATGATCCAGAACCTGACGTTCATTGGTATTCAGAGGTTGCTCTGCAAGCGCATTTCTGGCTGAAAGATAGCGCCCTGCCAAAGCACTGTGTGCCTGAGATATTTCATCCTGATCAAATGGGTCCGTGGCAATTACCAGATCACGTAATAATACTGAGCGCTGACGTGAGTGGTGGACCATCTCATCGAGCAAGCGAAGTTTCTCAACTTTCACTAGCGTCTCCTGCAGATACTCCTGTTCAATTTTTTGCAGGCTGATAATCCCCAATGTGGTAATCATTGCAATCAGTGCTAGCAGTAGAGCAAATGCCCAGGTAACCGGACGCTGATACCAGTGGCGTGTTCTGACAATTGAAAAAGCGGGGTTTCTATACATACGATCAGTTTTTAATGTTTATATTCTCTCTGACTACTACTGGTAGTCACAGTGTCCATAATAGGACAATAAATTGCATCAATAATTCGATTTATTGTTCACTTCTCTCTACTTTATAAGTCTAGTCTTAAAAAGAAACAACATATCGGGATTTTAGTGCCGCTCATCAGGTTAGCTAAACTTTCTTTCTCTAGCGTGCGCCCTGACATCCATAACAATCTTCGCTGCAATGACCAGCATCAGTACCACTGTTGAATCACCGATTATTGATATCATGAAAGCACCAATGATTATTGTCATGTGCATAAAAATAATACGCTGGTATGGCTCGTGAATCTGTTTGCCGACTGTTTTATTTTTATATTCCTGATGGCCGATGAAATTCTGTATAAATGATATTCCATGACTAATAAATAAGGCGGCCAGTGCTGGCCACAAACTAATGAAAAGATCTGCCACCTCTTCAAGCTTGATCGATGATGAGTCTCCTCCGTGGATAAAGAGATGGTTTAGAAACAGAAAGTGTATCGCCATAAAGGCACCGAAGTGGCTGATAAAAAACATCCCTGAAAACAGTGCAGGCCACCCACCTATAACCATTATTTTGCAAACATTAAAGAAACCAATAACGCCACTCTCTGCCCAGTAAATCACTAGCACATTGGCGAGGTCCCAACCAAAATAAAGCGCCCCGACAATAGGGACAAGATTTGCAAGAATCAGAACCAGGGTCGAAAAAGTAAAAATTCCGGTAGCGCTAGCCTTACCCTCATCAGAGAAAACGTTCAAAGAGGCGGCTTCTGAAGGATTTTTTACATGCCCTGATATATTTGGATGCCTCAATAATTTTGATAGTTTTTTAACAAGAGCTGTTTTAGTACTATCTGTTGCGGAGCCTGTATGCTTTTCTGTGTCTATACTACCGCGACGGACAGTACTGCCTGTCGCCAATGCCAGTCGGCTGGTCAGCTCACTGGCCTCCATATCATCAATGTCAGAACCAAAACTTTCAGTTCTTCCATCGAAATCAAATGTCATATGCGGACCTCGCCATGACTTGCCCGACTTCTTTTCTGGTACTTCAAAACGCAAATTTCGCATCTTCGCCACATCATACTCAAACATCAACATCAGACCGGGGATACCGATGGCGACCTCAATAACTCCCTGTCGGGCAAAGAGTACTTCGCGCCCGAATAAAAGAATGATGAGTAGCGTATTCAATATTAGTGGGGCGATCGACCAGCCCAACAACCAAGCACTGAGAAATAATGCCGAAACCAGATCAAACAAGGTATCCAGTTGCACCCATTCTTCACGTGCCTGAATGAACGCAAAAATGGCCGGGACTGTGAATGCTGCAGCAAAAACCGCAATGAACAAAATAGCTATCCATGAGCGTCTGAATGGCATGACTTCGCGTAGACCTTCCTGACCTGAATACATACCCGTACTAAAGCGGATACCGGGACGCTTCTTCACTCCTCTCATTCGGGTGATTACCTGCTCAATAGTTATCTATACTGAAGTATACAGAGATGGTCGTGTAAAACATTCATACAACCTTGAATACAACTTATGCTTGAAGCAGTGTTTCTTATCAAACCAGGCTGGCTCCACTCAAACGAACGGTCAATAATTTTCAAAGAAGATTTGATACACATCAAATCATTAAATATAACGTAAGTAGTAATATGCTAATATACTTATACACCTTACTTTATCCGCAAACTCATGGCATTTCCCACTAGCCCTACACTGTTCACATATACCTGTCGCCACCGCACAGATAATTCAGACATACATAAGAAAAAGTCTGCACCTGACAAGCTGTCCAGATAGATTAAAGATCAACTCGTGAAACAATCTCTTCTCATACTGCTGTTATTTTTGGCACTCCTTGTGAGCATTACAGGCTTCGTTTCACCTACTCAAACCCCGGCGACGGAAAAAACCGAGCAAACTTTGAAACAGCCCCTGTTTAATACGCCGCCTGGCCTTACTTTCCGTGATACCTGGATAGAGCATAAAAACGAACTAAGCTTCATAATATTATTGCTGGTTATTGTCATCTTCCTGATCTGGTTACTTGCCTATCGAAACAGGCAGCTGAGTAGACAGCAGAAGCAAAGCAGTCATGAGGCAAAGCGTGTACAGGATATTATAGATTCCACCCGAGCAGGAACCTGGGAGTGGAACATTCAGACCGGTAAGACTAGATTCAACGAACATTGGGCTAGCATCCTGGGCTATAAGCTTGCGGAACTATCCCCTACTAACATACAGACCTGGGTTGATCTGACCCACCCTGAAGATATACAGCTTACACAAGATATCCTGCAGGATCATTTCGATGGAAAAAGAAACGACTACGAAGCCGATTTCCGCATGAAGCATAAAGCCGGTCACTGGGTCTGGATCCACGACCGGGGACGCATCACTGAATGGGGTAGAGATAATAAGCCACTATGGATGCGTGGTATCCATCTTGATATTAGCACTCGTAAACAGGCTGCACTCGACCAGCAGAAGGCCCAGGAAAAATACCAGAGACTGGCAGATGATATTGGGGATAAATTTGTTATCTATAGCCACAAAGGCCTCAGCGGGGAACTGACCTACGTCAGCGATGGCATTACATCCGTCTTCGGCTTGTCAAAAGATGAAGTAATGGGCAAACCCTGGGCAGAGCAGGTTAACTGGTTACCGGAAGATATAAAGCTTTCACAGGCTCGCGCCATTAAACAGACAGAAGGAAAAGCTGACTTTGTCCAGTTTGAGATGCATTTCATTCATCAGGATGGAGAGAAGCGTACGATACGTGTTTCCTCTCATCCTGTCAGAGATGAAACCGGGGTGGTGACCTCGATCGATGGCATCGCGGAAGATGTCACTGAGCAAAAGACCATACATGAACAAGTTCGCCTCTCTGCCAGTGTTTTTGCTCATTCACAGGAAGGAATTATCATTACTGATGCCAATGCCTGCATTATTGACGTCAACCCTGCCTGTATTAAGCTGACCGGTTACACCCGTGATGAAATACTTGGTTCCAACCCCAGTCTCTTCAGCTCGGGCATACAGGAAGCAATGTTTTATACTGAGATGTGGCAGTTATTGACTACGTCCGGTAGCTGGAAAGGTGAGATTTGGAATCGCAAGAAAACGGGTGAGGTTTATAGTGAATGGCTAAGCATCAATGCCGTACATGACGACCAGAGTAACGTGCTGAACTACGTGGCGATCTTCTACGATAATACCTACCTGAAAGAACACGAAGCTGAACTGGAACGGATTGCCTATAATGATGCCCTGACAGGACTACCCAATCGACTGTTACTAAGGGATCGGATGCAACAGGCCCTGACTCAGGCAGAACGGCATGATTCACTGATGGCCGTCTGTTATCTTGACCTCGACAGCTTCAAACCTATCAACGACACCCACGGCCATGAAGTGGGTGACGAGGTATTGATTGAGGTGGCCAGGCGTCTTCAGGAAATTCTTCGTTTCGGTGATACTATCGCCCGTCTGGGTGGTGATGAATTCGTTTTACTGATCCTTGATCTCAACAATGTAGAAGAGCTGGAACAGGTACTTGACCGTATCTTGCAGTCAATTTCACAGGCATATGAACTTCCTGGTGCCACTATCACTCTATCAGCGAGCATCGGTGTCTCACTGCACCCGCTGGACACGGGTGAAGCAGATACTTTGCTGCGCCATGCAGATCAGGCAATGTATGTCGCCAAGCGACAGGGTAAGAGCCGCTACAACTTCTTTGATCCCACAGACGACCAAAAAGCAACCTCTACACTGGCACTGCAACAAGAAATTAATAATGCATTAATCGAAGATCAGTTCTGTCTGCACTACCAGCCAAAAGTCAACATGCGTACCGGAGAAGTAGTGGGTGTAGAGGCCCTGATTCGCTGGCAACATCCAGAAAAAGGCCTGTTAAGACCCGCTGAGTTTCTACCGTTCATAGAGGACTGTAAGCTCATCATTGATCTTGGAAACTGGGTTTTACGCCAGTCCATGCTGCAAATGCGACACTGGAAGGACGAAGGTCTGGAAATTCAGGTAAGTGTCAATATCGCACCTCAGCAATTTCAACACTCTCAATTTTGTTCAACACTAAGTCTTCTACTTTCAGAATTTGCCGACATACCTGCAAAAGAACTGGAACTGGAGATACTGGAATCAACAGCCCTGCATGACATTGCTCATGTTCGCCAGATCATGGAGGAGTGTATTAAACTTGGTGTGACATTCTCTCTCGATGATTTTGGTACAGGTTATTCCTCTTTAACTTATCTTAAAAACCTGCCGGCAACAGTGCTTAAGATTGATAAGAGCTTTGTCAACAATTTGCTTAATGATCCGGATAACCTGGCCATCACGGAAGGCATACTGGGTCTGGCTAATGCTTTCCACCGCACCCCTATTGCTGAAGGTGTGGAGACCATAGAGCAAGGGTCCTTGCTGTTGAAACTTGGCTGCGACCTGGCTCAGGGTTATGTTATTGCCCGACCAATGCCGGCTGAAAATCTACCCGTATGGATAAATAACTTTAAGCTTCCGCCTGAATGGAAAGCCTCAGGCCTGACAGGTCAGGCTTCAGCAGACTTTTCATTACTGATGATGGCCGTAGAACACCACAAAGTTGTCGCCCGTGTGATAAATGCCATCGAACATGAAGCCACTTCTTTATTACCGGAGAATATCGAAGACCACCAGGCCTGTGAGTTTGGCAAGTGGTTAGCGGGAGAAGGGGTGAAACACTATGACCAATCGCCTGTATTCAATCATGTGAGCGTCATGCATAAACAACTGCATGATCTCTGCCAAGCGGTTCCAGAACTCCTGTCTAATGGCAAGAACAAACAGCTATATTCCATTGCAGAGGAGTTAAAAGAACTGCGTCACAGCATTATTGATAATTTGCACAAACTACTTGGGGACGAGTCCAATTAACAGCAGCCCGGGATACAAAAGCCCCGTCATTACTTTTTAAGGCCTCGTAAATATATTTTTTCAAATAACGACTTCGCCCAATGCATTATTCTCATTGACGGCAACACAAGCGATCGTGACTCACTGCGGTAGACCAGGATGCCCTTATCCAGAGTATCGACTATGCAAACCAACTCCACCTTGAACTTTTCAGTCGCCGATTTTCCAGCAAGGTTCAAGGCTATATTCTCCGCTGCAGCCTTAGCCTGTAGGTCTGCCATATGTGCCTGCTTGGGCATCCAGTCGGGCCCGGGATAACTGCCCGCATCGCCTGCCACATAGACCCGTTCCATATTTTCAGCCTGAGCCATACCATCTGCCTTAATGAAACCACCATCAGATAATATCATCGGTGAATCCTGTATCCAGGCAGGGCCAGTCATGCCCGGCATAAATAAAATGAGATCAGCAGGGATTTCTCCACCTTCGGTCTTAACAATATTATTTTCAAACGACTGAATCTTGTGGCCCAGATGAGTTTCGATACCCCGTTTTTTCATTTCTGCCATCAGACCCTTTACTGCTTTTTCACCCAGGCGTTTACCGGGAGCAGGGGCTGGATTAAAAAACACCAGTTTAACCTGGTCACGTTTACCCTGTTTCCTGAGCCAGGTATCAAGACCAAATAACAGTTCAAACATTGGCCCGCCGCGCATAGCAGAAGGCTCTTTTGGGTTGCCACCAAAGCCAAGGGCTATCGTGCCAGATGACATCGCATTTATTTTTTCACCCATAGCCTCTGCTGCAGAAATACCTTCACAAATGGTGATCGCATTTTCTATACCGGGTAGCTTCTTTATAAACCTGCCACCCGTTGCAATTAGCAATGCATCGTTCTCGACTACACCATTATCCGTTTTTAGAACCCGGCCATCATCTGAAATACCGGTCACCGTGCCAGCAACGAAATTCACTTTCAGTTCTTTCAGCAACGGGCGTATATCAAAACGAAGATCCTCACTTTTACGCAAGCCATATGGCACCCATATTAAGCTTGGCAGGTAGATAAACTCCGGCTTTGGAGCCACCAGCGTTAGTTCAGCATCAGGCAGGTTTTTACGCAGTTCTTTCAAACCGGTAATTGCTGCAAAACCGGCTCCCGCCACAGTAATCTTTACAGGTGAAGTCATTTTTCTTTCCAGATTCTTAAGAGGTTCTTGTTAAGTTTAGAGTGTTTTAATTTGAACAGTTTATATCTACAGGTGATTCAGATCAGTGACTTTCTCACAATGAAAAAGAAGCACCCGTTGCCAGTAAAAAAAGCAATGGAAAAAACCACCTGGCGGTTTTATCAATTTTTCTCGCTGTATTTAAACGATTTGTACTGGAAAAATGTGAAGTAATGACCACTTCGATAAGACTCATAAAAACCATCAGGGTCGAACTGAATAAAAATTTATCCATTATGGTCAGATAGGGTATCTCAGGCAAACGCCCGGATAATGCAATGTGATAAGCAATCAATGTTAAAACCGTCGTCACCGCAACACTTAACTGACTGGGTATCTGTTTCGGGTCTATCCAGAACACCACCCATGACATCATGACGATCAAGGCCAGAGGAAGCATGGCTTTCACCACGTAATGATGAACCAGCCGCTCCCCTTCAAAACTAAAAACAAACCCGGGAAGTTTTATTCCATTCGCCAGCACGACCTCACGAGAGGCCGACTGCATATTGCTAATCTTCCAGTCAGCAACGGATAGTTTTTCCGCTATAAATGAGTCAGCCTCCGTAATGGGTGAAAAAATAATTTCTCCTGCTCTATAACCGGCAGCCACCACAGGCACCTCGAAAGTATGACTGTCTCTCGGGAATTTCTGTAAGTCCAGAGGTTGTGAAAAATCACCAAATACATGCAAGCGATAAGTCACTTCTCCTTCTGGCGACACCTCTACATCATCTTTTGTATTCGCTCTAAGCCGCTGAGTATTCATTATCGTCAAACGGGGATTCCATACTTCTGACAATTTACGAATGATACTTCCCTTTCCATCATGTGCCAGGCGGGGGT
>DAOVWW010000190.1 GCA_030636465.1 Gammaproteobacteria bacterium | reverse complement strand
TTTTTTCTCCATCTTTAAATCTGGAAAAAACTCATTTAATTTGTTTGGATTCAGGGTCACGACTATGGTTTCACTGCCCTCTGCAAAGATGGTTATTTTTAATGGCAGGAAAGGTACCAGTTCCATATGTTCTTTAACAATTCGATGCACTTCATCCGGATCCATGAAAAATACTATCCGGTATTCAGCGGTATTATAACCGGATGATGTCAGGCCAATATCGACACGTTGGACACGAGAAACTGTAAAACCTTCTTCCGTTATTGAGGTTTGCAGGGCGTTCATTGCTTCTGGAAATGACATAGCAATACGACGCATGATCAGATCGTCTGCCGAAGCAGATAGAGGAAGGATCAGGCAGACGAATAAAAAGCTGCTAAGTGTCTTTGCCAGTATCTTGCGGTGATTGCTCATAGCAGTGCCTCATCAATCATTTCTTCATAGACCTCTTTCATATCCGTACACATTTCGTTCAGCTCACTGTTATTAAATATCACTCTCATCCGTTTGGGATTTGTGTACATAACAAATACCTTGTCACCATGTTGAGACACAGTAACTCTACAGGGTAAAAACAGGCCTACGCGTGGATCGACTTTTAGTGCCTGATCAAGGAGATTAAAATTACAGGAGTAGACGATAACTTGCCCCTTATCTTCCTCGGCTTCTGCTGTCAGGCCTGAGTCCAGATTTTGCACCCTGATAAGACGGAAATTCATGCTGGAGACAGCATTTTTAAGGTTATTGACCGTCTCTTCAACAGAATAGGGTGATTCTACGATGATAACCACAGGTTCTTCTTCAGTCTCGGTGCTGGCTATTTCAACGCCGCTTTGTGCTTCATAAGAGCGTATAAATGAGACGATATCGTCGATGTCCTGCTCGCTTAGTCCCTTGTCCAGAAATGAAACCATCGGTGTGCCATTTCTGCCTTTGATTAATGTACGTTTAATCATTTCATCCGAGGCAGAAGCAAGAAACCCCGGGTTATTCAGCGCGGGTGCAAGAATAGGCAGGCTACGTGGCCGTGACATGGTGACACCAGTGCCGGGACCGCCGGTGCCTTTTTTACCATGGCAGGAGGCGCAGTGCTGCTGGAACAGGGTATTGCCATGAGCGGCATCGCCCTTGATTATTTTGTTTGAATACTTAGGCGGGATGCTGTCAGACCAGGTGCGGATATAGTTGATTAATGAATCAAGATCGTCATCACTGAGGTTTTTAAATGCCGGCATAACTCTGCCCGGGCGACCATTTCTTATGGTCTTGAATAAATAATCATTGGATGCGGTGGCCAGAAAATCAGGTAGGGAAAGTGGCACGCCCATACCTCCGTTGCCGTTATACCCATGGCAGGCTGCACAGTTCTGTATGTAGATATGTTCACCTTCGTGTCCGGCGAGTGCCTGCGATGGTAGAGCCATATATAGAAGAATGAATAAAGATATAAATTTTCTGAACATTTACCTAACCCCATCAATCAGTTAATAGTATTATAGACGGATTGAAAACGGCTTGCTTTGATTATTATCAATATCTTCTAACAGGCACCAGGTGTTAAATACTTTCCTTGATTAAATCTGAGACAGCAAAACAATTAATTATTAAATGAAGCGGTATATTTACACTTTTATTCTTGCCAGTTTACTGTTACCCATGCTGGCGGCATCCTCCTCCAGTATAAGCGTAAAAAATCTACGGCTATGGAATGCACCGGATAACACTCGCGTAGTGCTTGATCTCAGTGGCAGAATCAACCACAGGATCTCAACATTCACTAATCCGGATCGGATTGCGATTGATTTAAAAAATGCCAGTGTGAAGTCCAGCAGCGGGATGCCACATGAGATTAAAAACAATCCATTCATCAAACGTTTTCGCTATGGCCAGTATTCAAAAAACGTCATTCGCATAGTCATCGATCTTAATAAACCGGTACGGGTAAAAAGTTTTCTGCTGAAACCAAACAAGGTTTATGGGGACCGTCTCGTTATTGATTTGTTTGATAAGTACAAGGCTGTTGCCACAAAACCCATTCAGTCTAAACCTAAGCGTACGGGAAAAGTCACCATAGCTATTGATGCCGGACACGGTGGTGAGGATTTTGGTGCTTCCGGTAAGAAGAAAACGCGGGAAAAAAAGATTGTTCTGTCAATTGCGAAAGAACTTAAAAAGTTAATTGATAAAGATCCAATAATGCGTTCATACATGACACGTAAGAGTGACTATTATGTCTCTTTAAGGAAGCGCACGAAGCTGGCAAGGAAGGCCAATGCAGACCTGTTTGTTTCCATTCATGCTGATGCGTTTCGACGCTCCTCTGCCAGGGGTGCGTCGGTTTATGCGCTGTCCCAACGCGGGGCAAGTAGTGAGACCGCTCGTTGGCTGGCCAATAAAGAAAATTCCGCTGATTTGATAGGCGGTGCATCGATTAGTGACCGCGAGGATGACGTTGCCAGTGTATTGCTGGATATGCAAATGGATAAGACCCTGGAGTTCAGCCTAAGCTTTGGTAGTCAGGTACTGAAGGAAATGGAGAAGATAGGGCGCTTGCACAGTAAAACTGTGCAGACGGCAGGATTTGTGGTGCTGAAATCCCCGGATATACCCTCTGTCCTGGTTGAAACCGGGTTTATTTCAAATCCCTATGAAGAACGTAAACTGCGTAGCAGTAAATACCAGAAGCAGGTAGCCCGGGCGATCTACAACGGTATTAAGAAATTTCTTAAGATTGAAAAGACGGCATTTTTATCACCATCGTCGGGTAATAGGTAAGAACTGATGGCAAACAGGAACCCTGTCAAGGAGCCACCACTCATTCGTCACCTGCCAGCCCAGCTGGTCAATCAAATTGCCGCGGGTGAGATCGTTGAGAGGCCTGCCTCAGTACTGAAAGAGCTGCTTGAAAACAGTTTGGATGCCGGCGCCAGACAAATTATAGTTGAACTCGAACATGGCGGCCTGCGCCGGATTTTAGTTCGAGATGACGGACATGGCATACGACATGATTGCCTGCCACTGGCGATGGGTAGGCATGCAACCAGTAAGATACAGAATCAGCATGATCTGGTGAACGTTAAAACCATGGGCTTTCGCGGTGAGGCCCTACCCAGTATGGGTTCTGTTTCCCGCATGAGTATAACGAGTAGAGCCGCAGGCAATGAAAATGCCTGGAAACTGGTGTGTGAAGGGGAGGCGGAAGAAATGCAGGCAGAGCCAGCCGCGCATCCACAGGGTACCAGTATCGAAATATGCGATCTGTTTTTTAATACACCTGCCAGGCGCAAGTTTTTACGTACAGAGAAGACCGAATACAAACACCTGGACCGGCGTTTTCTAGAGCAGGCGCTGGCCAGACCGGATGTTTCTTTCCGGCTTTTCCATAACGGCCGGGCAATGCATTCTATGGATGCCGCCGAGGATGAATCAGGCCGTAACAAACGGATTGCCGATGTATTGGGCAAGGAATTTATTGAAAACTGTCTCAGCATAGATGTGACAGTTGGTGAGTTGCGAATTCATGGCTGGTTTTCTTTACCCACATATTCAAGAAGTCAGCGCGATCAGCAGTTCTTTTATGTCAATCAGCGTTTTGTCCGTGACAAATTGCTAATGCATGCAGTGACCCAGGCCTACAGAGATGTTTTACATCACCAGCGACAGCCTGCTTTTGTCTTGTTTCTTGATCTGCCACCCGACCAGGTAGATGTGAATGTTCATCCGGGAAAACACGAGGTCAGGTTTCGTGAAGACAGGCAGATTCATAGTTTTATTTCTCAGTCTCTGAAAAAAATACTGACAAACACCACCCCGGGCAACCTGGACGATGACAGTTTTACTACGATGTCAGCAAGTACTCAGCCAGGGTCGAATTCAATGTCATATTCAGGTCAAGGATCTTCAGCTAACAGCGGAACATTTCAGTTTGCTCAACGCAGATTCGAAACATCTCCGGGTGCGGTCAACTCTGTGCAGGAGCAGATGTCGAATCTGGGTGCGCTTTATTCCACCACTGCAAACAGCTATTCAGACAATGCACAGGTCGCCGGTGGCATACAAAATGCCGGGCAGGGTGATGAATTTCCTCTTGGTTTTGCTATGGCGCAATTGCATGGAATATATATTCTGGCAGAACATGCCCAGGGCCTGGTGATTGTAGATATGCACGCAGCGCATGAGCGTATTACCTACGAACCTTTGAAGAACGCACAGGATGGTGATGGCATTCGTTCTCAACCTCTTTTGGTGCCTGTTACTATCAATGTCAGCAGTAGAGAGGCAAGTGCAGTT
>DAOVWW010000010.1 GCA_030636465.1 Gammaproteobacteria bacterium | reverse complement strand
TTGAGCCTGAACAAACCCCTGATCTGCAGCCATCTGCCACCATGTTGCCGCCTTTTTCGCCTCTTCATCAGTAAACTTTCCTTCCAGGTAAACAGCGCCAAGATTAAATTGTGCAGGCGCATATCCCTGTTCAGCTGATTTCGTGTACCACTCAAGGGCATACCGGTCATTTTTTTCAGTGCCTTCACCACTGCTGTACGTTACAGCGAGATTAAATTGAGAAAGTTCATCGCCCTGCTCTGCCAACACCTGCCAGATATTATGCGCCTCATGGTAATTGCCGGCATCATAAGCAGCCTGGCCACTCTCCCAATTTGCTGCCACGGGCTGTTTATTTGTCCTTACAGGGTTATTTTCTTCTCTGCTGCTAACATCAATTGCCTCACCAGGGTCGTCTGTTAGCAGTTCGGCAGTTTTGATTAATGCCCCGATTTTCTGAAATGTTCTTGGCCAGGGTGAGTGTTGTTGCAGTCTATTCGGCAGCAGTTTCACATGGGCTCGTGCTGCTTCAACTGACTTAAAATTACCATAAGTTACGGCATACCAGGGCATGTCTTTATTTAATGTCTGATAATAACCAACATCACCAGACAAATTTTCTTTTTCTATATAAGCAATAGCAGCGCGTTCTGATTCATGACCAGACATCTGGATTGTTGCTCTATCCCCAGGCTGAGATAAATACCAGTCATCCTGATGTAATTTTTGCTTAGCTAACACAACTGTTGATTGCCAACAGAACGAGGCAACCAAAAGATAAAAAGATAACTCTTTCACAGAATCTCTAAGTACTATCACGAGGCAATTCACTCCATATTACCAAGCCTGTTCTAATGTTTGTTAATTTGAAGATACTCGTTTATATCTTTCTGCTAGTAACATCGAGCTTGCATTCAAATTACCGTAATAGTACTTTTAAAATCATCAAGTAACAAATAACAATTAAAGATATTTATAGGCTCCTGTAGCAATTAACAATTAACTATTCGCTCAGCAGAATGATATGAATACAGTTCTAAGCTCTATCCCTTTATTTTCTAATTTATCCAAAGCCCACCTTGAGCTATTATCTGCTCAGGCCTGCCATCGTAGCTACGCGAAAAATGTTGTTATTTTTCGTGAAGGTGATCACTCAGATTCTCTCTATATCGTCAGACAGGGAAAAATAAAAATCTATATTAGTGACAATAATGGACGAGAGATGTTGCTCAATGAACTGGGCAAAGGGGATTATTTTGGTGACCTCTCTCTCATAGACCATGAACCACGGTCTGCCTCTGCTGTAACACTCAGTGCCTGTGATGTATCTATAATCAAATCAGAGGATTTTTTGCGATGTCTGCAGAAAAACCCTGACATGGCTATAAGCCTGCTGAAAACAGCTGCAAAACGTCTACGTGTAGCAACCGAATCACAGCGACAGCTTGCACTCATGGGTGTCTATGGCAGATTAAGAGCGACGCTACTGACATTGAGTTCAGAGGTAGGTGGTATCTTAAAAGTGGAGCCAAAACCTACTCAGCAGGAACTTGGCAACATGATCGGTGCTTCTCGAGAAATGGTCAGCCGTATATTCAAAAATTTAAAAGCTGATGGTTATATAGAAACCTCAAAGACATCAATCACTATCAGAAAAGCCCTGCCGGATAAGTGCAAGTACAAGTAATAGTGTCGATTTAAACAATCTTCAGTTACTTCTTCTCAGTCTTTATTTCTATGCCACCCGCCCGATACGGGTATCGCACAAAAATAGCTGCGATAACTTTGTTAAATGCCTGTTGAGGGTTACCGAGATCCTGAGAGTCAACTTCATTGACGGCTACGCCTTCCCATACCATCTGCTTTTTCTTAGCATCAACCAGGTCCACGTTAACTGTACCTTCTTGATAATTATAGCTATGGGGACGATAAATGTATCGTGGATACGTAGCATACACCCCATGACGGTAATCATAATAACCCCCATAATAGACGGGTGTTGGTGCAGAACTTATAAATGTACGGCTCTCAAGACGCGTATAGAAATTTACCAGCAGGTCCGGATTACTGGAATAGACATAATCGCGCCTTTCAAGTTCTGTGCTTACCGCTTCCCTGAGATAATTTGTAACCAGTGTGGTGTATCCGGCTTTATCTGTCCCTAAGGGTTCGACAAAACCATAGGTGTGATAGCTTGAGAAATCTGCACTCTTATCAATATTGACACGAACTTCAGGTGTACCTACGCAGGCATTCAGGAGCAAAACTGAGACCAGCACTACCGTTTGCGATAATATCTTCAGTAGTGGCATCTTTCTCATATGAACAGAGGCTCCCCTATGGAATAAAATTGTTCATGAATCGCATTGGCTTACCAATGTTTCTATTCAATCTATTCATATCTTCAGACATCGCACCGGTATTATAAGTCATCGCGTTTATTGATTGATTCATGTTTGAGATATTGTATGACATGCCGGATATATCTTTTTGCATTGCCGACATAGATCCATCCATATGCGCAATATGAAAACTCATCTCATTAATACTGTCGGGCAGGAGAGAAATATTCAAATCCATATTTTCAATATTCGAGGTAAGTGTTTCAATATTTCTCGACATGCTGCCGAGATTTTCAGACATCTGAGGATCCATACTTGTCGACATCCTGTGCATATCTTCAGTAATGCTGTAAATAAGCCAGAATCCTGAAATCGCCAGCAGTGAAAAAATAACCATTGCCGGCCAGACAAGCTTCTCCCAGCGACGTGTTGCAGCCTGGAATTCGCGGGCAAAATCAGCAAGCACATACTCCAGACCAAGTAATGCAGTTCGTTCCAGGTATTCCTGCTCGTCAGAAGACATGTCCTCTACTGCAGGTTCTTTTTTACTAGCCATACTGCATTGTTTCCCATTTAATTTTTATAAACTTATAAATAGCCTAATAACAGCCAGCGATCAACTAAATTCGGAATTAATCTGTATTTTGTAGATACTTGACATGGATCATAGTGAAATATTCTGCAAGGGATAGGATACAATATGTACCCTATCCATTCTTGTTTTCTATATTCAGCTAATCAGGGCTTATCAGGCAACCCTGATGATCAAATCAGGTTTAGTAACGAGGCTATTGTGTCAGAATTATTTACTCCAAAACTGCTTTTACTTTATTTTTTTATTCTATCTGCAATATATGTGCATTACCGAGGCAAGGTAAGGCATAGCTTCTTCAGGCAACTGGGTGACCATTCGACGATCATGGCGCCCGTAAACAGCCTGATGTATATGTTCTCCAGCGTCCCTAATAAGCCATATCTGGACAGTGTAGATTTTCCGGAAATTCAGCTTTTCAGGGACAATTGGGAGGTCATCCGGGACGAAGCAATTAACGCTTCAAAAATGGGCCAGGTGAAAAAATCCGATAAGCTCGACGACCTCGCATTTAACTCTTTTTTCAGAACCGGCTGGAAGCGCTTTTACCTAAAGTGGTATCAGGACTATCTTCCTTCTGCTCAGGAACTTTGCCCGAAAACTATTGAGTTGCTAAAACAAACGCCAACTGTAAAAGCAGCCATGTTTACCATGCTGCCACCCGGTGCAACACTGGTTCGCCACCGTGACCCGTTTGCCGGATCTATCCGTTATCATCTCGGGCTTGTCACCCCCAACTCTGATGACTGCTTTATTCGTGTTGATGGCGAAGACTATTCGTGGCGTGACGGCGAAGATGTCCTGTTCGATGAGACCTTTATTCATCACGCTGAAAACAACACTGATGTTGACCGCCTGATATTCTTCTGCGACATTGAACGACCGATGAACAATCCTGTGGCAACATGGTTTAATCGAATATTTGGCCGTTTCTTCGTGTCAGCTGCAGCAACAAAAAATACAGATAGCGATAAAATCGGGATTTTAAACCGTGCTTTTCATTATGTTTATCAAGTAAGACTGGTAGGCAAACGCCTGAAGAAGTACAACAAGAGCCTTTATTACACCGTCAAATACATTCTTTATGCAGGAATTCTGTATTTGATTTTTTTCTAAACCAAGTATAAATATGGCTATAAAAATAAAGCTATTAATCGATTTTCTTTTTTACTTCCTTATTCAGCTTTTCAAACTTTTTCTGAACCTTGTAATCAGACAGCAGAAGGCCGCAGACTTTACATTTGGGGTTGCTGGTGGGATCCAGTGACTCCTTTTTACTAAAATAATGTGTATGTTCACCATGTAGAGCGTAATCTACTTTTGACTTGAGCATTCTGGTCTTTTTTTCGACAAACACACTAATGCTGCTTTGCTCATCATCGCTGCGTCGAAACATCTGTTTTTCCCTGTATTTTTCTAATTTTCAAGTAAGCTGAAAACAACACGACCATTAAGTAATTCAGTTTGTTTTTCTGATATTATTAATGGACTCCCTCAATTACAACTACGTCTAGATGACGTTCAGAGTATAAGTACGACCCTCTATCAGGCCGATGCGACCACTTGTCTGTTATCCTGTCATTCCAGGTGAAATTCAATAATGAACTCATATAGCGTACATTAAGTAGTCACTGCAATACCACTAATACGACTCATACTCTCAGGCACAATCACATTACACATTTTGCAAAAAAGTTACTTCAGGCGCTTGCCTACACCTTAGTGGGCAGTCTGCTCGGGGCAATCATATTTTATATCTACCTGATGCAGAACCGACCTGAGCTTCTGGATTGGCATTTAATCGAACTGAAACATGAATTTAGTACAAAAAAGTTATCGGTGGTCACCTCATTTTCTGACTATTTATCACTAGAAGACAAACTGTTTGAAGAACTGCAGCAAAAAATTTACCAGAAACCATCAGAAAAAAAGAAATACCAGCTGATCCGCTATGATGCTGGCAGCCTGGCGGATCCGACAGTACATGATATCAACTGGAACAGAAGCTTCCTTTTGCCACATGACAACCCTGTAGCCGCTGTACTGCTATTGCATGGTTTGTCAGACTCACCTTATAGCCTGCGTAATATTGCTCAAAGCTTACATAAGCAGGGATATTATGTACTGGGATTAAGAATGCCCGGTCATGGCACTATCCCTTCTGGACTGGTGCATTCAACTTGGCAGGACATGGCCGCCGCAGTGAAGCTCGCAGCCCATCATCTGCATCAAAACCTGGATTCAAATCAGGCAATGCATATTATTGGTTACTCCATGGGGGCTGCCCAGGCGGTTAACTACGCACTGGATAGTCTTCAGGATGAATCCCTGCCCCGCCCGGAATCTCTGGTTCTCATTTCACCGGCCATTGGTGTCTCTGCTGTCGCAGCTCTTGCATCCTGGCAATCACACCTGTCAAAAATTCCGGGACTGGAGAAACTGGCATGGAATTCAATTGGCCCGGAATATGATCCATATAAATACAACTCATTTGCCGTAAATGCCGGTGATCTGATGTACCGCCTGACACTGACAATAAGTAACAAGCTTGACCTGCTCGATGAACAGCAAAGAAAAAAAGAATTCCCCAGAACGCAGATATTTATTTCTGCTGTCGATGCGACAGTCTCTACATCTGCAGTAATCAGACATCTGCTCGACAGGGTGGATAATAAAGGTAGCGAACTGATTGTTTTTGACATAAACAGACATGATGCTGTTGTACCTTTTTTGCAAATAGACCCGGGAGAAAACCTGGATCTATTAATGAATGGTCCAGCACTCAAGTACCGACTGTCCTTACTCACCAATATGTCTTCTGATAGCCTGATACTCGAGGAAAGGAATAAGGCAATAGACAACATAACAAGCTCACACATGCCCGGTATAAGCTGGCCAACATCGGTATATTCATTATCACACGTCGCCCTGCCATTCCCTGCCACCGATTCACTTTATGGCAGCGAACCTGATGATCTCTACAAGCTGCATATAGGTCTTTTATCTCCGCGCGGTGAGCGAGGTGTCCTCAGCATTCATGCCAATGATTTACAACGACTACGCTACAACCCCTTTTATGCTTATCTGCAACAGCGTTTAGAGAAATTTTTGTTGCAGTGAGTAAGCTGTATAGTCAATCTGGACTTAGCCTGACAGGGTTTATTGTTATGCTTCTAGTCTTTGTTGCTTTTGCATTTGGCACTGGATGGTTTGCTAACACCTATTATGCCAACCGGCTTACATTAAATGATAGTGACGCACCGGACTTCCCTGCAGCCATAGAAATAGAAGCCAGCCCTGCCGGCATGACCTGGGATGGACAGCGCTTCATCTTTAGTAATCGAGTTTCGCCCTGGGGACTGGTTCAAATCACGCCGCTGGAAAACGGACAATACCGGAAAAAATCTATACCCGTAGTTGATGATTCTGAACTTCAGCAAATTAGTTTTCAGGGCATCAGCTGGAACGGTTCATCACTGATAGCCCTTACTAGCGGCGAATGGTTTCAGTCCACACACAAAAAAATATTTGTCGAACTGGACGCACAAACACACAAAATAATTAAAGTAATCGGTGCTGCGCCTGATTATGCTCACTGCCTGGCATGGGACGGGCAAAATTACTGGGCAGGAACACGATTACATACTGCAGATCAGGATGCTGAAACTGCTTTATACAAGTTTGACCGGGACCTGAAACTTCTAGTTAGTTTTGATAGCCCGGGCAAGGGATGCCAGGGCATGGCCTGGGATGGTAAATATTTGTGGTGGGGAGATATTTTTGATGACACCGTTACGTTGCTCGATATTATTCACTCAGCAAGCAGACCACCTGCAATCTCTCATCAATATCAGCATTCTATTGAGCAGCATAGTGGAATTGCTTTCGATGGAAAGGACATCTGGTTTGGAGATGTCAAAAACCAACAGCTAAAACGTCTGCAACAGGACTTATATTTTGACTGGTTAGGCGGGAATTTTTCAATCAAAAACCCCAGTCATCTGGCGATGCTGGATAAGTTCGATATGTACCAGACCGGAAAGCTGGACCTTGACGATCTAACCGAGCCCTTGCTGCAGGGAAAGATAAAAACCACCGAGATTCCTGGTTATATAGACACATTACGCTCGCGTTACAGTAATGACGAAATCAGGCAAATCCTGGTCATCGTATTAGATCAAATATCCACAGAATCGATCCGGATAGTTCTAAAAAAAGAGCTTGAGGCATTGATAGACAGCGGTGAAATTAATTACCACAGCGATGAGACTGTGGCGGTCGACTCAGTAAAAATGATGTATTTTACTGCAACTATAGAAAATGATAATTTAGTCGCCAGCTGGAAGGTAGAAGTCGGTGATGATATATATTCAGGCCTTGATGCCCCCAGGCCACAGCAAATACCGGATGACTATGATTTTTATACCTTTGTCCAGTATACAATTACCATAAGAAGTGCTGCCATGGAAAACGCTGAGGAATACGAGTACGATTTTTTTGAGAATGAGGATATTCAGAAAAACGTGATATTGCTAGAGGATATTTCGCCAGGTGAGTATGAAATTGTTATCGAGATGAACGCTCAATACTATACGTTCAGTTCTGCAAGCCATTACAATGGCAATCTGACAATCAAAGCCCGGTATTAACGTGTTCAGGCTTAGGAACCTTTAATCAGAGGCATCAACAAACTCTTTCAGTACTTTTAAGGCTTCTTCCGGTGAAACACTGGCCTGGGCAAGGTTTTTTTCAGCAAACTGACTTCCTTTATCATGATTGAGCTGCGCTTCTATGGCATCAATAACATAATTGGTAAGAGTAGTTTCTTTATAGGAAGCCATTTTGATGAGTTCCTTGCGTAATTCAGGAGTAATATCCACCGTCAATGTAATGGGCTTGTCCAACAAGGTTATCCTCATAAAATTACTATACTACTATTTAAATTATATTCGTCACCACATGTTGCCAGATAGCTTCCCACCAATGCAAGCACCCATTACTCAAATGTCATTCCAATTTGACCCACAGTTTTTTCGGCGAATTTGTATTATTTCTTTGGTCTGCCTTCTGCCTGCCTTACTTGGGGCCTGTGCAAAACCCTATGTTTATCCATCCGCTTCAAAAGACGTTTCAGCTAGCTACTATACAGAGTTTGCTGAAATGAATGATGGCTATCGCTTGCCTCTACGCCATTGGGGAGATCCTGAAAAAGATAAAGCCATTATTCTGGCTCTGCATGGCTTAAATGATTATGGCGCTGCATTTGAATCGACTGGAGACTATTTTCAGACGAAGGGAATATCTCTTATCAGTTATGACCAGCGCGGCTTTGGGGAAACGATTGGCCCCGGTTACTGGCATGGCAGTCAGCGCATGATAAAAGACAGCGTGGATGTCGTACATCTACTTCGCCAGCGCTACCCGGATAAAACCCTCATCCTGCTTGGTGAAAGCATGGGGGGAGCAATAGCCCTGGCAACACTGGCTCAGCTTAATACTGAGATCGATGGCACTATATTACTGGCACCGGCAATCTGGTCGCGGCAAACTATGCCCTGGTATCAACGCGCCCTGCTCTGGTTAGCTGTACATACCTTCCCGGCAAAAGAACTGACTGGCGAGGGCCTGGACATTATGCCCTCTGATAATTTAGAAATGCTGCGGTCCTTAGGTCAGGATCCTTTAGTCATTAAGGCTGTCAGGGTTGATGTTTTATATGGCGTAACAAATCTAATGGACATTTCTGCCAGGGCATCATTAAAGTTTACCCAGAAATCACTAATTATGTACGGCAAGCATGACGACATCGTACCGCGTGAACCCACCTGCAACTGGTTAAAATCTCTCCCGGATATAGATGACAGTGACTTGAATATGAGAAAAGTACTCATATATAGAAACGGGTACCATATGTTAAACCGTGATTTACAGGCTTTACAGGTGCTGGATGATGTTGCTGCATGGGTACTCGATATTGAGAATAACGATATAGATAAAAACACTACTATGGCAGGAGATCAGAATGAACAGGAACTCTACATTTCATTAGTAGATTTTTGTGGCATTCAAGGGTGACCTTCATTTTTACAGAACTATTCTGGATTAAAGTATAGAGGTACTGAAATGACGAATACAATAGATGATAAGGTAGCAACAGATGGAAATCCGGGCATAAAATGGTCGCATGTCCTGTGGATAATCCTCGCCACCATATTACTCACTGTCGGTGCCACTTACTGGGTTGTGCGTACATATATCTATGCAAAAGACTTTAAGCCAGTAGTACTTGAACAAAAAGAAACTGTAGTTCTTGATAAAAAACTAAAACAGCTCGGCTATTCAGCGGTAAACCAGACGCAAGCTTCACAGCCTGGCGATTTCAACAATGACGGCGAACTCATACCAGAAAAGTACAATGAATCAGGTGCTAAACGTGAAGTCAGCTTAACAGAACGAGAACTAAACTCTCTGCTGGCAAACAATACCGAACTAGCCAGAAAGCTGGCGATTGACCTCTCTGACAACCTGATGAGTGCCAAACTCCTGGTACCCGTAGATCAGGACTTCCCATTACTTGGAGGGAAGACACTCCGGGTGACAGCTGGACTGGAAGTCTCCTATCAAAACGGCAAACCCATAGTCATATTAAAAGGTGTCAGTATTATGGGGGTACCGCTGCCAAATTCCTGGCTGGGAGGAATGAAGAATATAGACCTGGTAAAAGAGTTCGGCACTGGTGAAGGATTCTGGCAGGCGTTCGCCGATGGCGTAGACAATATTCATGTTGAAGATGGATATCTAATAATCAATCTTAAAGAATAGAGGCACTTGTAGCCGTCAGACACAATATATTAGGGATAGCTGACTATAATTATTGTTTTGAGATGAATGATAAATATAGATCTCTAGAATAGAATTTATCTGTACCATTCACACAGGAATACGGGAAGTTAATATTAAACAATAACTTAGAAAAACTAGCTAATAATATACCTTTTTCATCAGGAATTATCAGTATACCCATTAAGTAATAGATGAAGCACTTATCTACCCCCCTTTAGTAGGATTTTTAAACCCTGCATATTTAACTTAGAATGCACCTGATTTGATAGATTCAGACTATGTGTGCATTTTTGATGGCGCATATTCAATATCACCGAGATTTAACATAGCCCCGGACTGGGTGGCTTCGATTCTGAAGGAGATCGTAAATGGCTGACAATAAACATTTTGATACACCAATGCTGGATGAGCTGGAAAAAGGCCCATGGCCCAGCTTTATTAGTGGTTTCAAGCGCTTGCGTGATGACCACGAAGATGCAACGATCCGCGGTGTGGCGAACAGCCTGCTGGGGCAGCTGGAGCACTCATATGAAACCCGTAAAGGTTACTGGAAAGGCGGAACTATAAGTGTTTACGGTTATGGTGGTGGCATTATTCCACGCTTCTCAGAAGTCGGCGACCAGTTTGTAGAATCAAAAGAATTCCACACTATTCGAGTTCAGCCACCTGCAGGCAACTACTACACCACTGACATGCTGCGTCAGCTGGGTGACAGCTGGGAGAAATGGGGTTCAGGCCTTGTGACTTTCCACGGTCAGACTGGCAACATCATGTTCATTGGTACAAATAACGAAAATATTCAGCACTTTTTCGACGATATCAACGAATATGGCTGGGATCTCGGCGGTGCCGGCCCTTGCGTACGTACAGGTATGTCCTGTGTAGGTATGGCACGCTGTGAAATGTCTATGTGTAACGAGCACGCCATTCATCGTCACCTGATGAACAACTTCACAGATGATGTTCATCGTCCTGCGCTTCCATACAAATTCAAGTTTAAAGTTTCCGGTTGCCCTAACGACTGCCAGAATGCCATTGAACGCTCAGATTTTGCAGTAATCGGAACATGGCGCGATGACATGCAGGTCAATCAGGAAGAAGTTAAAGCATTCATTGCTAAAAAAGGCCGTGATTACGTTATTGATAACGTCACCACGCGCTGCCCTAGTGACTGCATGACGCTTAATGATGACGATACTCTGACTATAGACAACAGTAACTGTGTTCGTTGTATGCATTGCCTCAATGTTATGAACAAGGCTCTGACACCTGGTAAAGACCGTGGTGTAACGATACTTATCGGCGGCAAGCGCACACTGAAAATCGGCGACTTGATGGGCACAGTTCTTGTTCCATTTATGAAACTGGATACCATGGAAGACTACGAAACAATCATTGAACTGGCTGAAGAAATTATTGATTTCTGGGCAGAAAACGGCCTTGAGCATGAACGTTGTGGTGAAATGATTGAACGTATTGGCCTGGTTAACTTCATCGAAGGTATTGGTGTTGAAGTAGATCCAAATATGATCTCACTGCCTCGCCAGAGTTCGTATGTCCGTATGGACGGCTGGAACGAAGAAGCAATCAAATGGTTTGAACGTAAAGCTGAAGAAGCTAGCGCTTAAACCACCAGTATTTTTGATTTGGTATTACACCCGTACTGGTCATGATGAATTCATGGCCAGTAAGCAAGTTTAAAGAATAACAGGAGATAAACATGGCTCAAGAAATGCGTAGCCCGATTGAATCAGGATGCCCGGATGGATTCCAGTATATGCATCCTACGATGCGAAGAAACTATGGCCTGTGGGACTGGCACGATCATCCTCGCCCAGGTGTACTCGTTCACTATGCTCACAGCGGTGACGAAATTTGGACAGTAAAGTGTGCTACACAGCGTATTCTTGACTTATACACACTACGCAAGCTTTGTGAGATTGGTGATGACTTTGCAGATGGATACATCCACTTCACTATTCGCTCTAATGTTGAGTATGTCGTTGATAAAGAAGAGAAAGTACAACCTCTTATCGACGCAATTGAAGAAGCTGGCTTCATCGTTGGTGGTACCGCAAACTCGGTAGCGACTCTTTCTCACACCCAGGGCTGGTTGCACTGCGACATCCCTGGCACTGATGCATCCGGCGTTGTTAAATCAATGATGGATGAGCTGATTGACGAGTTCAAAGAATGCAACATGCCTAACCGTGTGCATATGACGACTTCCTGCTGCCAGATTAACTGTGGCGGCCAGGGTGATATCGCTATCAACGTACAGCACACCAAGCCACCTCGTATTGATCACACCGCGGTTGGTAATGTCTGTGAACGTCCTTCAGTTGTTGCTCGTTGTCCTGTTGCGGCTATTCGCCCGGCAATGGTTGATGGCAAACCTTCACTTGAAGTAGATGAAAAGAAATGTATCTGCTGTGGTGCCTGTTTCCCACCTTGCCCTCCAATGCAGATCAATGATGCAGAACATTCTAAACTAGCTGTCTGGGTGGGTGGTAATCACTCCAATGCTCGTGGCAAGCCTACGTTCCAGCGCCTGGTTGCAGCCGGTGTACCTAACAACCCGCCTCGCTGGCCTGAAGCCACAGCTATCGTTAAGAAGATTCTTAACACCTATAAAGCTGATGCCAAGGATTGGGAGCGTATTAATGACTGGATTGAACGTATTGGCTGGCCTAAGTTCTTTGAGAAGACTGGCTTGCCATTTACAAAATATCACATTGATAACTGGCGTGGTGCGCGTAGGAGTCTGAGCGCGTCGACTCATATCCGATTCTAGTCTGTATTAAAAGATTCAAATACAGGGGTTAAATTATGAA
>DAOVWW010000307.1 GCA_030636465.1 Gammaproteobacteria bacterium | reverse complement strand
AGTCATGACATGACCAAATAAAGTATCCAGATTACGGAATTCAAAACCCTTTTCTATCGACTCATCGTAAAGTACCCGTGTTTCTTTGTTCCAGGCAATATTAGTGATGGCATGGGCTTTAAGGAAAGGTTTGCCATCATCATCAAAAAATACTTCACCGGTAAAACCATATTCACTTTCAGTCAGTTGCAGCAAAGTATCCAGCATGCTATTCATGACTTCACGAAAATCACCATTGTCTACAAATTCTGTGGTTGAGCCATGTAATAAATCAAGCAACTTCCTCTGTCGATCGAGCTTTTGCTCCATCTCTACCCTTTCTGTAATATCCTGCACTGTACCTGACATGCGTAACAGGTTGCCCGACTCGTCTATCTCAGCCTGAGCCAGCTCATGTACATGGCGCACCGTACCATCAGGTCTGACAATACGATGCACGACATTATAGTGACCTGTAGCCTGTGCTTTTTTCTCACTTTCATTAACCATTGCCCGGTCATCAGGGTGTACCGCTGCATGGAAAGCCTCCACACTTGGTTCAAAACTGGCGGGGTCATAACCAAAAATACGATAAATCTCATCTGACCAGCTAAGCTCGCCACTACTCATATCGGCCTGCCAGTTGCCAATTTTTGCCAACGTCTGTGCTTCAATCAATTGCTGTTCACGATCAGCTAATACCAGCTGGGTTCGCTTGCGAGTATCGATATCCTGTACCACACCCAGCATATGCAGAGCTTTGCCATCTTTGCTGCGTACCACATCCCCTGTTTCCTGCACCCAGTGCTCACTGCCATCCTGCCAGACAACCCGGTGCTCAATACTGTAATGAACATCCAGCTCAACGCAGTTATTCACAGCATCTATTACCCTCTGCCTGTCATCAGGGTATACGGCTGCAAGAAAATTTTCATAAGTGGTTTCGGTAACTTCTTTTTCATAACCAAATAATGGCCAGATACGATCAGACCAGTACAGTTCACCTGTTGGTATATTCCAGTCCCAGGTACCTATATTGGAAAATTCCTGGCTACGATCCAGGCGCTCCTGACTTTGCTGGAGCGTGGTTATATCAGTACGGGCAGAAACATATTTATACGGTTTACCTTTATCATCAAGGAAGGGAACAATAGTTGATTCTACCCAGTACTCTTCACCTGTCTTTTTAAGATTACAGATAGTGCCATGCCAGACTTCACCTGCTGAGATTGTGCTCCACATGTCTGCATAAAATGAATCCGGGTGCATGCCTGATTTCAACACACGGTGGTTTTGCCCGAGTAATTCTTCGCGACTATAACCACTGATTTCACAGAACTTATCATTCACTATAGTAATGCGGCCGGATATATCAGTGGTGCTGACAATATCATGCTGGTTCATCGTCTCGATTTGAAACTTGTTTTCTCTTAATGCACTTTTTAGATCATTATTAAGTTTAATATTCTGGCGTGCACGTTTTGCCGTAGCAGTCACCAACATCACCAGTTGCCTGGCCTGTACCGGTTTTGTAAGAAAATCATCTGCACCGAGTTTCATGGCATCGAGTTGACTATTAATATCCTGTTCTCCGGATATAAACAGAATAGGCATTTGAGCCCAGCGGTCATCCTGCCTGATCATATTCACCAGCTCACGGCCAGAACACTCAGGCATATAAATATCTGTAATCACAACATCTGGTTTAAATTCAGTCAGTGCTTTTATGCTATCAAGCGGGTTAGACAGCGCTTCAACCACCATGCCCACCTCTTGTAACATAATGGTATAGAGATTTAACAGGGGCTTATCATTATCGACTAGCAATACTCGATAAGGCGTTATATCAATATTTGTATTTAATGTTCTGATCGTTTGACTGAGCTTTTTCATATCCAGAGGCTTACTGAAAAAACGATCTGCGCCCGCACGTGTAGCAGCAAGACGCTGCTCTATATCATCATTCTCCGAAATATAGATCAATGAATGACAGTTCTCTAACTTAGGCTTTAAACGAGTTAAAAACTCTATGCCGGCAACCTTGCCATCAGTAAACCCGGCATCCATAACAAGCACTGCCGGTATCTCTCTGCTACAGGTAATATCCATCTCATCCTGCCCGGAGAAACACCATACCGTATAACCAGACTGTTCAAGCATTAACCTGACGTCTTCTGCTAATAATTCATCACCCAGCAACAAATAAATAAGATTATTCTCAACCTGAGCTTTAATATTACTTTCCTGAATAACTGGCATTTCTGCAGCTACCCATTCACTTGCAGCTTGTTCTAACTGCTCAAACAACTGCTTCAACTGTTGTTGTTCTGCCAGTGAAACAGAAGCAGAAGTGCAGCCTGATTTATCATCTTTATTTAGTGAAGGTTTGATCGCCTGTTCTAACTCACGTGCCAGCTTGCTGACAGTATCTGCTCCATAGCTTCCTGCAGAGTCGGCCAAAGCAAGCAGTTCTCTATACAGGTTTTCCCGCTCCACATTACCTGCAATATCTTCAACAAAGGATTCCAGATACGCGCCAATACCAGTTATTTTTTCTGGCAGCTGACTCTTAAAGTCTCTCTGTAATGTAAGCAGATCTTTTGCAATATCTGATTTACCGGAATACTCCATACAACGATCTCTTTCACTCTTAATTTTAATCTTGTCTTGCCATTAACTTTAAAACCATTCTCAAATAAGAGAGTGATCTATAGCCTGTTTTTATTGTTCGCTTTAATGTCCATTAAACGTCCAAAAAAGCAGCGCTGACAGCAATTCAAGGAGTCTTTTAGCTACATCATTAATAGAGAAATACTGCCCTGACTTTTGGACATAAATCTATTTAGTATGTCCTAAACAATCTCTTAGTTTTTCGGCCTTTTCAGCCACTAACCTAATCTTATATTAGTATAGTAGCTCTCACCAATTTCACCATGTTTCATCATGTTTT
>DAOVWW010000049.1 GCA_030636465.1 Gammaproteobacteria bacterium | reverse complement strand
GAAGGGAGGAGGCAGACTGGGTACTGGTTGATCTCAATGATGCCATTGTCCATATCATGCAGGCTGATGCCAGGGTATTCTATGATCTGGATAAATTGTGGGGCGAGGAACTGCGCCAGATAGTTGAGAAAAACCGGGAAAGCTAAGACCGAATGCAAATCCTGCTAGTTGCTGTGGGCAAGCGTATGCCGCAGTGGGTAACCGAGGCGTATGATGGCTATGCCCGGCGCATGCCCCGTCATTGCTCGTTGAAGCTGGTAGAAATAAATTCCGGCAAGCGCGGAAAGAATGCGGATATTCGTCGTATCAATAAAGAAGAAGGCGAACGGTTACTTGAGGCGATTCCTGCTGGTTCTCGAGTCATAGCGCTGGAACGCACAGGCAAAGAAAAGAGTACAGAACAACTGGCAGCCAGCATGGAAAAATGGCTGGAAGGTGGTCAGGATGTTGTGCTGCTAGTCGGGGGACCGGAAGGCCTGTCGCAGCCCTGCATAAATCGTGCTGATGAATGCTGGTCATTGTCAAAAATGACGCTGGCCCACCCGCTGGTTCGTGTTGTCCTGGCAGAACAGCTCTACCGGGGCTGGAGCATTATTGCCAATCTACCTTACCACCGAGGTGAATGAAAAGTGTCGCCGCCTGATTTATACCTGGCATCCTCATCTCCCCGTCGCCGTGATTTACTCAAGCAGATTGGCATAACATTTGAACTGGTACCCGGGCTCGATGTCGATGAGTCCCTGCGCGAGGGGGAAACACCCGAGCAGTATGTTGTACGACTGGCATATGAAAAGGCTATGGCAGGATATAACAAAATCTCCAGCACTAAGGATGGCGCTACTCTGGCGGAGATTCCAGTACTGGGTGCAGATACCTGCATAGCACTGGATGGAAGGATACTTGGCCAACCAGTAGATCGAGACGATGCTATTCGCATGCTGCAATGTTTGTCCGGTCGCTCACACAAGGTTTTGACGGCAATCTACCTGCTTAGCGCTGATCTGGAGCAGCAATACCTGAGTACCAGTGTTGTTGAATTCAAAGTACTTGAGCTTGACGAGATAGCATCTTACTGGGAAAGTGGTGAACCTGCCGATAAGGCAGGTGCCTATGCGATACAGGGAGTCGCTGCTAAGTTTATTTCCAGTTTAGAGGGCAGTTTCAGCGCAGTCGTTGGATTACCATTGCATGAACTTTCAGAAATGCTGCGATCACGTGGCTTATAAGCAGGGGTGATATGTCTCAGGAAATACTAATCAATGTTACGCCGCAGGAAACACGTGTGGCAATGGTTGAAAATGGTTTGTTGCAGGAGTTACAGATTGAAAGGACTGCCTCTCGAGGAATTGTCAGTAACGTCTATGTAGGCAAAGTCGTCCGTATCCTGCCTGGTATGCAGGCCGCCTTTGTTGAGATTGGACTAGAGCGTACTGCATTTCTGCATACCTCGGATATTTACCCGAATTCATTGAATGGGGTGTCAAAAAATATAAAAGATGACGATTGTATCTCCCGAAAATTGCATGATGGCCAGAAGCTGGTCGTTCAGGTTGTAAAAGACCCTCTTGGCAGCAAAGGTGCGAGGTTGACAACTCAGTTGGCTATCCCCGCAAGAAACCTGGTTTACCTGCCATTTTCGTCACATGTAGGTATTTCGCAAAGAATTGAGAGGGATAGTGAACGCAAGCGCCTTAAAGATCTGGTGCTGAGTCAGATTGAGGATGGGGCAGGCGGTTATATTATTCGCACCATCGCTGAGATGGCATCTGAGGAGGATATCCAGGCTGATATAAATATCCTGCAGAAAACATGGCGACAGCTGCAGCAGAAAAATGAAGGCAGTAAAACTGGCGATATCATCTACTCAGACTTACCTCTGGCTATACGAACGGTGCGAGATATGGTCAGGGACAATGTAGAGAGGCTTCGTATTGACTCACGGGAAACCTGGAAACTGGCGAGTGAGATGGCTGCTGAATTTTTGCCGGAGCTGGCTGGGCGGGTAGAGTACTATCCCGGTGAAAGACCGATATTCGATCTTTATTCAATAGAAGATGAAATACAAAAAGCCCTGGGCAGAGAGGTACCGTTAAAATCCGGTGGTCACATCGTTATTGATCAGACAGAGGCGATGATAACCATAGATGTGAATACGGGAACATTTGTCGGCCATCGGAACCAGGAGGAGACGCTGTTCAAGACCAATCTTGAAGCTGCTCAGGCGATCGCCCGGCAGCTGCGTTTACGGAATATTGGCGGCATAATAATCATAGATTTTATTGACATGATTGAACCCGAGCATGAAAGGCAGGTATTGCGGGCGCTGAAACGTGGACTCTCTAAAGACAGGGCAAAGAACTATATTACGGAAATGACGTCACTGGGTCTGCTGGAAGTCACACGTAAACGAACGCGCGAGAGTCTTGAGCATATCCTCTGTGAAGTGTGTCCAGTGTGCCAGGGTAAAGCGGTAGTAAAATCAGCGCAGACTATTTGCTACGATATATTTCGTGAGATTATGCGTGACTCGAGAGAGTATGAGGCAACGAGCTATCGAATTCTTGCTTCTGAAAAAGTAATAGACATGCTGCTAAATGAAGAGCAGATGAGCCTGGCAGATTTACAGGAATTTATAAAAGCAAAAATTGAGTTACAGGTTGAGACGCTGTATATGCAGGAAGAATATGATGTAGTGATGATGTGAAGCCTTTACAAAGCTTCATTAACCGTTGTTACTGTTCTGTAACTGCTTGAGTTTGAGGTTTACTCGCTGTTCCGTATTCTGGCAGATGTCAGCTAAGGCATCTTCAATTTCTGTTGCCATGTATATGGCTATCTCAATGTTTCCTGCAAAACTATCCAGTGCGGGTTCAATGACGGTTTCCATCCTGCTTTCTCTCTTTGTGATTATTTATTGCGTTTGTTTAGCTTAACTGTAGGCGATTCGCGAATAGAGTAAAGATTCTCCTGACCGATGTGTATTTTTGTCAGATGAGTGGTAATTTTTTAATTTTCTAGCCAAAAAAACTGTTACTTCAGCGCTTTTTGAACTATCTATATGAATTGCATCAGAAATAATTCATCGATCAGAATATAATTAGCACAGATTTCCTGTTTTCTCTTAACGTATGTTTTTTCACAAATGACGACCAGACCCGAAAAAGATCACCTGACTGCGATATGGACATGGTTCAGTATGACCTGTGTCCATTGTGTACGCATGATCTGGTATCTGGGCGTAATGTTGTTTGTCGTCGTAGCGGTGGCCATTACTGTTTTCCGGTTCTGGTTACCGGCGCTGGTGGATCGCAAAGCTGAGGTGGAGAGCTTCTTAACCAGTCAGATAGGGCATTCAGTTGTCATTGGGGAGCTGGCAGCAGACTGGCGTGGGCTGTATCCGGCATTGCATGCCAGTAAAATAGTTTTCAAAGATCCTGAAGGGGAGAAAGATATTCTCCTCAGTCTGGATGAAATGAGCCTGTACCTGGATATTGTGCCACTGATACAGGGCAAGTTTGTTTTCAGAGAGATAAGCCTGAAGCGTCCGGTGATTAAGCTTAGCCGTTCTCCTGAGGGTGATATATATATAGGAAAATTTAAGGCACCGGCACCTAAAAAAGGCAGGCTGGCACTATTTTTTCAACAGCAGAAATTGACTATTTCAGAAGGCCAGTTTTCCTGGCATGATCATTTTCTGCACGAAAAAGAATTTATCATTAAAAACATCAATTTTTCCATGGAAAATGCAGGCCGGCGACATCTTCTTAAAGGATCTGCCCGGCTGCCGAACACGCTTACAGATACCATCACGGCGAGTTTCGATATTAACGGGCATATACTGGAACCGGATACATGGACTGGCAATATTAACACTAGTCTCAGTGAAATTAATCTCTCAACATTACCCGGTATACTAAATGAAAAACGCCTGTTGCCAGGACTAACGGGAGCAGCATCTTATGATATCTCAACAGAATGGAAGAAAGGTTCGCTGGAGCAGGCTACAGGTAAGATAAAAGGTCGGGATTTATTGTTCCCACTGGGCAAATATGGATCACCGTTTCATGTGCGGAGTATAGACGCGGATCTGGACCTTAAGCGAAAAGATGAGTCCTGGATCCTGACACTGAAAAATACCATGATAGGTATTGCCGGGAAACCCTGGAGTGCAGGTGAAATTAAAGCAGCCTATCGGGCTGATGAATCATCGATACTTATAAGCAAATTAAAACTTGCTGATATTCACCCGATACTGGATGCGTTAAGCAGCGAGAACAAAATAGTCCAGCTGGTGAAAGACCTTTATCCATCCGGTTCTGCAGAGAACACCAGTTTGACCCTGTTTGGGCCAATAAAAAAACCGCATGATTTTCTCTACAAAATGTCAGTTAGTGAAGCAGCGGTGAATGCCTACCAAATGTATCCGGCAGCAACAGGTTTACGTGCGAGTATCAGTGTTACCCGTACTGGTGGCAGTGTTATTGCGGAAGCTAAAAATACCCGGGTAGTGATCGACAGGGTTTATGAAAAGGCTCTTCGCTTTAATGATCTACAGACTACGGTAACCTGGAATAAAGGCGATGAAGACTGGCAGGTTGAAACTAAACGCCTGTGGCTGAAAAATAAAGATGTAGAGGCCGTCGCTAACTTTGTTGCGACTATTCCAATTGATCTCTCTCTACCGCCCTTGTTGCGATTGAATGTAGAACTGGTTAATGGAAATTTACTCAATGCAAACCGCTATTTTCCTGTCCGCCTGATGCAGCCGGGGATAAGGAAGTGGTTCGATGATGCAGCGTTTCGCGGTCGTTTAAATAGTGCAGTGCTACATTATAATGGCACAGTTAAAGGCTTTCCTGTTGCAGGCGCCGAAGACTTCAGCGTAGAAGCAAATATTGAATCTGGCAGCCTGATTTTTGCTCCTGGCTGGCCTCGTCTAACGGGTGTTGATGCGGACCTGTCGATAGGCAAGAACGACCTCTGGGTGTATGGCACGGCAAAAGACCTGTATGGACAGAAGGTTGATAAGAGCCGCGTGCATATATCCCATCTTGCCGAGAAAGATAAGCAGCAGGTTTCTGTTAATACGAGTTTAAACGGTGACCTGAGTAACGTTATAAATTTTTTGCAATCCGGACCCTTGTTTCAGGATTCCGCTATACAGGAAATTAATCTGGCCGGTAAGGGGTTTGGCAAGATCAAGCTGGATGTTTCAATTCCCCTGTCTAATAGCAGTGACACTCGAGTGCAAGGTGAATATTCAACAGCTGCTGCGGCTTTGCAACTTCCTGATGATTCCTGGATTACCGGCCTGAATGGAGGGTTGAGTTTTACCGAGCGCTCACTGACAACAAATAATTTAACAGGAGAAATGCTAGGCGGGCCAATAAATATTGCAGTTAAAACAGTTAAACAGGGACAGCCACCCGTCGTTGAAATGATGGCAACAGGTAATGCTAAGGCGAGTTCCCTGGGGCCTTTGCTCGGTGACTGGATAGCCGATGAACTCAGTGGCAGTGCTGACTGGCAAGGCACAATGAGATTCGACCAGGAGCAGGTTAGTTTAAGTGTACATTCAGACCTAAAAGGTCTGAGCTCATCTTTTCCCTATCCACTGGAAAAGAACAGCAGTGAAAAATTGCCATTAAAACTTGATGTCAGTTTTCTGGATGATAAAAAAACGAAGCTGGTATTTTCTATGCCTGCTTTTGTAAACGGTAAATTAATATTTGCCGAAGAAAAAAAGGAAATGACTTTAACTGGCGGCTGCCTGCTGATTGGCAACAGCAAAGCCAAATGTGATGATAGAAAAGGCCTTTCGGTAAGGATAGAAAACAAATTACTGGATCTGGACCCGTGGGATAATTACATAAAGCAGCAGGAAGGTGATGAGGGCCTGCCTGATGTCCTGACTCGTATGTCAGCAAGTGTTGATAGTGTCTATTATTCAAGAGTAGATATGGCAGGTATCGATGCGGATTTTGATCGACAGAAAGATGGCAGCTGGAAAGGGACAATCAAAGGAGAGCGGGCCCGGGGGGATGTGAAATTCAACTGGGACCAGTCTTCGCACTGGGTAAATATGCAACTGGCACATTTGAACTGGAATGAAGCAGAGGGCGAACCGCTTTACTCGAGTCCAGCTCAGCACCCGAAGTCATTTCCGAAGTTGAATGTTTCTATAGATGACCTGGTTTTTCACAAGATGAAGCTTGGCAAGCTCAGCATGCAGGGAGAACCTGTTGACGATCACTGGGAGCTTAATATTCTGAAGCTCGACAGGCCGGATATGAAAGTAATAGCCAGTGGTCACTGGACCGGTGAGGGCAAGAATCAAACATCCAGTTTTGACGTGGATTTTACCAGTACGGATATGCTGGCCACGCTTGCTGCACTGGATTTTGATGTTGATATTGAGAGCGAACTGTTTCGTACTACCGGGAAAGTTTCATGGCAGGGCGCGCCCTATGAATATGAATTAGGGAACCTGAATGGTCAACTCAAAATTCATTCTGAAAAGGGACGTCTTTCCAGTGTGGAGGTAGGTGCAGGGCGGTTGCTGGGGGTGTTCAATATAGAAAGCATGAGGCGACGTCTGCTGCTCGATTTTAGTGACCTGTCTAAAGAAGGTTTTGCTTTTGATGAGATTGAGTCTGAAATGGTCATCAAGGAAGGGATTGCTGACGTATCAAAACTCCTGATTCCTGGGCCCTCGGCAACTATTCGGGTACAGGGACAGCTGGGCCTGGTAGCAGAAACAGTCGATATGAAAATGGCTATCTCACCTGCAGTAGGCGGCAATCTGGCTATAGCGGGTTTCGTGCTGGGTGGTCCTGCTGGGGGTTTTGTGACCCTGCTTGCTTCAAAAGCAATTAAAGAACAAATGAATAAGTCTTCTAATTATCAATACACAATAAAAGGTTTATGGGAGGACCCGGTCGTTGATAAGATAGAATCTGTAGAGGAAGATGTTGACTTAGATATTGATGGAGACCCTGTTGAATAGGCGCCACATTTGCAAATATCCACAGTTCTATGAAACCAGTAAGCAATACACATATTTCATTTTGTCTTTAGCTCGTTAAAATTAGTATAGGGAACATTTATGACGCAAGTTGCAGCAATACAAATGACATCCGGCCCGGATGTGGCGGCGAATCTTTTTGAAGCCGGAAGATTAATAACACAGGCAGTAGAATCCGGTGCGAAGTTAATTGTTCTGCCTGAAAACTTTTGCCTGATGCCGATGAAAGATTCGGGCCGCCTGCGTGAAGTAGAGCTGCTGGATGATGGCCACATACAGAATTTCATGGCTGAGGCCTCACGCCGCCACAAGATCTGGCTGGTAGGCGGAACGGTTCCGTTGACTACCGACAATCCGGAAAAATGTCGCAGTTCCTGCCTGGTTTATAATAGCCTGGGCGAACGTGTAGCACGTTATGACAAGATTCACCTTTTTGATGTTGAACTAAACAACTCTGAGGCTTACACAGAGTCGGCCACTATTGAGGCAGGAGAAGAGGTGGTTGTCGTTGAGACACCGTTCGGTCGCCTGGGCCTGGCTATCTGCTATGACCTGCGATTCCCTGAGTTGTTTCGCCAGCTGTCAGAGAAAGGGGCACAGATATTGGCAGTGCCATCGTCATTCACGGCTATTACCGGCAGTGTGCACTGGGAAGTCCTGGTGCGTGCACGCGCAATCGAAAACCAGGCTTATGTGCTGGCAGCGGCGCAGGGTGGCTTTCATGCGAACGGCCGGGAAACTTATGGTGATACCATGATCGTTGACCCCTGGGGGCGGATAACCAATCGACTGTCCCGCGGGCCCGGTGTGGTACTTTCAGATGTTGACCTGGATCTGCTTGGTGATATTCGTAAGAACCTGCCATCTTTGAAACACAGACGGTTGAAATGCTAAAGAAATGAAAGTGTTAAGGGCGCCTCTATCTATAATAAATTGAGGTGCCCTTAAGTTTTACGTGTAATCAACGTCTTTGACCCCATAGTAAATAGATAAACTCTTACCTGTCTTTCCAGCACAGACAGGTTCTAAAAAGGAATATTTTCATATGTCTGAAATTATGCAACAGGCGCGCCAGCGTTTGCTTGAACCCACCGCACTCGGTGACCAGGACCTGGACAGATTGATGTCCCAGTTAATGAGCAATCAGGTTGATTATGCCGATATCTATTTTGAATACTCTCGCCACGAAAGCTGGAGCCTGGAAGAAGGCAAGGTTAAATCGGGTAGCCATAGTATTGACCAGGGTGTTGGTATACGTGCAATTAGCGGTGAAAAAACCGGTTTTGCCTATTCGGATGAGCTGGTACTGCCTGCACTGGAACAGGCCGCCACAACGGCAAATGCTATTGCTAACCGTGGCGACAATAAGCAAATCGCTGTGCCATGGAAAGGGGAATCCAGCAAGGCTTTGTATGCAGCTATCGACCCGATTACTACGCTTGAAGATCAGACCAAGGTTGATCTGCTGGAAAGGGTAGAAGCCGAAGCACGCAAACAGGACCCCAGGGTTTCCCAGGTAATGGCCGGTCTGTCATCCGTTCAGGATGTCGTACTTATAGCCGCCAGTGATGGAACCCTTGCTGCAG
>DAOVWW010000285.1 GCA_030636465.1 Gammaproteobacteria bacterium | reverse complement strand
CGATATCACTGTTGATTTTGAAGATGGAACTGACATCTACTGGGCACGCCAGCAAGTCAGTGAGCGGCTGAACTCAATCTGGGCTGATTTGCCACCGGATATCGAAGGTGGAATAGCGCCGATGACCACGCCGCTGGGTGAAATGTTTATGTTCACTATTGATGGTGAAGGCTCACTGCAGGAACGTCGTGCATTACTTGACTGGGTAATCAGGCCTGCATTAAGGACCGTGCCCGGTGTGGCAGATGTCAATGCACTGGGCGGTTATGTGCGTGCGTTTGAAGTGGTGCCAGATGCAGAACGCATGCTGGCGAGAAACGTTTCACTTGGTGATCTGGATAAGGCCCTGAGTGAGAATAACCGCGATGATGGGGCAGGTCGAATAGTAGAGGGTGAAGAGGTCTTGCTGGTACGCAGTGCCGGGGCAATCAGAACACTCGAAGATGTCAGTGATATTGTCGTTGCAATTCGTGGCGAGCACCCTGTTCGTATCAGTGATGTTGCCGCTATCCGTATTGGGTCACTATCACGTATGGGTGCGGTAACGCAAAATGGAACAGGTGAAGCCGTACAGGGTCTGGTACTTGGTCTGCCTGGTGCGAATGCACGCGAAGTCGTGCAGGGTGTTCGCAAGCAATTGGAAGAATTGAAAGATAGTCTCCCTGCCGGCATCACCCTGAATGTCTTTTATGATCGGGGTGATCTGGTACAGCGTGCTGTCAATACTGTTAGTAAGGCCCTTTTAGAGGCGACTATTTTCGTTATAATTTTATTGCTGTTATTTCTAGGCGATTTACGTGCGGCATTGACGGTCGCACTGATTTTGCCACTGGCAGCACTAGTAACATTTATCCTGATGAGTGAATTTGGTATGTCAGCCAACCTGATGAGCCTGGGTGGTCTGGCCATTGCCATCGGTATGCTGGTAGATGCGGCAGTGGTGGTTGTAGAAAACATTGTCAGCCGACTGAATGAGCAAAAGCCGGACAGCCGCCTGCCGCGTATGCACATTATCTATCGTGCCGTGCGCGAAGTCAGCCTGCCAGTGACATCAGGAATATTGGTAATAATCATCGTATTTTTACCTCTGCTTACCTTACAGGGCCTGGAAGGCAAGCTGTTTATACCTGTAGCCATGACCATCGTCTTTGCCCTGGGTAGTTCATTGGTATTATCCCTGACACTGATTCCATTGCTTTCATCCATGATACTTGGCAAAGCCAGCCACAAGGAACCCTGGCTGGTTCGTCAACTTGAACGACTCTATATTCCATCACTGAACTGGGCCCTGGCTAATGTTCGCATAGTTGTTGCTGTTGCTCTGTCACTGCTCGTCATGGCAGCCGGTGCCTATACATTAACGGGCAAGACTTTTATGCCTACCATGGATGAAGGCAATATCATCATCCAGCTGGAAAAGCTGCCCTCTATTAGTCTTGAGATGTCAGCTGACATTGATTTACGTGTTCAGAAAGCACTGCTGGAACAGGTGCCTGAAGTGACACGAATTGTGGCACGTGCGGGTTCAGATGAGATTGGTCTGGATCCGATGGGTTTGAATGAGACAGATACCTTCCTGGTGATCAAACCACGTTCAGAATGGCGTATGGACAGCAAGGATGAATTACTTGATGCCTTGCGGATTGTTATGGAACAGTTCCCGGGGGTATCCTATGGCTTTACACAGCCAATAGAAATGCGTGTCTCGGAAATGCTTACCGGCGTCAGAGGTGATGTTGCCATCAAACTATTTGGTCATGACAATACTGTTCTGAGTCGCAAAGCACAGGAAATTGCTACCGTCGTTGCGAGCCTGGAAGGCAGTCGGGATGTCACCAGCAAACAGAACGAAGGAGTACAATACCTCAGCGTTAAAATTGACCGGCTGAAATCCGGTCGACTGGGTTTGTCGATAGACGAACTCGAGAACCTTTTACGCAGCCAGCTTGAAGGCCGGGTCGTGGGGACTGTCTACGAAGGTCTACGACGTACTCCATTGTTGATACGTGGAGAACAGGCAGACTTTCATGATCTTCATATCGCCTTGCCGGATGGGAAATTTATTGCCTTATCCAGTATTGCAAAACTGCAGAGAGAAGAGGGCCCTGTCATGGTCGAGCGCGAAATGGGTAACCGCTACAGTGTCATCTCAGCTTATGTTGGCGGCCGTGACCTGGTCGGATTTGTAGAGGAGGCCAGGCAAGCAGTTCGTGAACAGGTTGAATTGCCTGTGGGTTATCGACTGGAGTGGGGTGGGCAGTTTGAGAATCAGCAACGAGCCGCCCAGCGGCTGGCTATCGTTGTTCCAGTGGCTATTGTCCTGGTCTTCCTGTTGCTGTTTTCCACCTTTAAATCAGTGCGCCAATCTGTGCTGGTGCTAACCAATGTCCCTTTTGCTCTGGTTGGCGGTATTTTTGCACTGTGGTTGTCTGGCGAGTATATGTCAGTGCCAGCTTCGATTGGTTTTATTGCGCTACTGGGTATTGCGGTACTAAACGGTGTCGTCATGCTGACTTACTTTAACCAGCTCTCGGCAACCGGCATGCCAATTGCCAGAGTGGTTGTTGAAGGCTCAATACGTCGATTGCGTCCTGTATTAATGACTGCCAGTATTGCTGCATTCGGGCTGGTACCTTTGTTGTTTGCCAGCGGACCTGGGTCAGAGATTCAACGACCTCTTGCTATCGTGGTGATTGGCGGTCTGGTCACATCAACCCTGCTGACACTTCTGCTTTTACCTGCTCTTTATCGCCGTTATGGAATGCCTGATCATGTCTAACTCATTGCTGAATATTATTGCTGCCCCGGAACTTGAGGATATGATCGTAGACTGGCTGCTTGAGCAAACATTTGTCCAGGGGTTCAGCAGCTATAAAATTAATGGTCATGGCGCACGACCCGAGAAGCTAAGCCTGGCGGAACAGGTCACTAGCCGTCAGCGTAAAGTTAAGTTTGAGGTTAACGGCACAGATGATCAGGTACGAGATATGATTTCTAGTTTGCGGCAAGAACTGGGTAATTGCGATATCTATTACTGGGCAATTCACGTTAATGACAGTGGCTATCTCTGTGAGAAATGACATCATCTGCAAATTAGGGCATGGCTATACAGTTAATTTTATTGATTACTTTACTACGCAAGCACAGTAGGAACTCAAATAGTCTCAACAAAGGGAAAATATGATGAAAAAACAAATAATATTCACCGCTGGTTCACTTCTTTTTTTTGCGAGCCCCTTTATCCAGGCGGAGGAAATTACAGAAGTGAAAAATCAGG
>DAOVWW010000217.1 GCA_030636465.1 Gammaproteobacteria bacterium | reverse complement strand
TATACCGTCATTGCGAATCCGCTGGAGGCGGATGAAGCAATCTCAAATCGCCCGTAATTATCAATAGATTGCCACGTCACTTTGTTCCTCGCAATGACGGCCTACAGAGGCACGCCTGGAACTTGGAACTTCTTTAACTTGGAACTTAAAACTTTAACATGACCAATCTCGACATTATCGTACTCATCGCATACGTTCTTCTCGTCACCGGGTTCGGCTGTCTGTTCTATCGCCGCTCCTCAGATGTAGAAGGCTTCATGCTGGCACATCGGCGTCTGCCCGGCTGGGTAGTCGGTTTATCAATTTTCGGTACCTACCTGTCCTCCATTTCATTCCTGGCCTTACCCGGTAAGGCCTACACATCAAACTGGAGTCCCTTCGTCTTCTCCCTGTCTCTGCCCTTTGCCGCCTGGGTCGCTGTACGCTGGTTCATCCCGCTATATCGGTCAACGGGCGATGTCTCGGCCTATGCCTATCTCGAGCGTCGTTTTGGGTTATGGGCCAGGCTGTATGCCATGGTGTTTTATCTACTGACGCAGCTGGCACGGATGGGGACAATTTTCTTCCTCGTCGCCCTGGCAATGGAAACCTTAACCGGCTGGGATTTGCCGACGATCATCATTATTACCGGTATCCTCGTCACCCTCTATACGTTTGTCGGTGGCATTGAAGCGGTTATCTGGACGGATGCCATACAGAGCGTCATTCTAACCTTGGGTGCGGTCGTCTCGCTGGCCACTATCATCTGGTTAATGCCCGGTGGGATAGGGCAGATAATGGAGATTGCTAATGAAGCAGATAAAGCAAACCTGGGCAGTTTTGACTTCTCGTTTACTGAGCAGGGCTTCTGGCTGGTGATGATATACGGTATCTTTATCAATCTGCAGAACTTCGGTATAGACCAGAGCTACGTGCAGCGCTACCAGACGGCACGGTCATTAAAAGATGCCCAACGCTCAGTCTGGATTGGGGCGCTAACCTACATTCCTGTCAGTGCTTTGTTCCTGTTTCTCGGTACCGCACTGTTTGCCTATTACCAGGTCAACACAGGCCTGCTGCCGACAGAAATTGCCGGTGATAAAGTCTTTCCTCATTTCATTGTCAATGAATTGCCTGCGGGGCTCACAGGCCTGGTGATTGCCGCACTGTTTGCCGCCGCCATGAGCTCAGCTGATACCTCGATGAACTCCTCCGCTACGCTGTTGATGAATGATGTTTACCTGAGAATATTCAAACCTGAAGCAACAGCTGACAGCCAGATCAAATTCCTACGCAGAATGACGTTGGTACTCGGAGTGCTAGGCACCTCCACTGCATTATTAATGATATCCATAAAGGGCGCACTGGATACCTGGTGGTCGCTGGCAGGGATCTTCTCCGGCGGCATGCTGGGCTTATTCTTGCTTGGTATACTGTCACGCCGAGCACGTTCATTTGAGGCCGCCACGGCCGTTGTAATAGGGTTACTGGTGATCAGCTGGGCTAGCCTGTCACCCAAAATGGACGTCTGGTGGTCCAACCCGTTTCATAGCTTCATGACCATAGTCATTGGCACATTAACTATCTTCCTTGTCGGAGTGATAATCAGCAGAGGAAAGCAGCGCTTTGGCAAGAGCCAGCCACCAATGACACTGTTTGACATTAAGGATGGAGGTTAAAGGAGGAAAGGTAAAAGGTAAATCAAATTCTTTAACCTTTCCCTATCAAACTTTCTGCGTAAACCGTAAACCGTAAACCGTAAACCGTAAACCGTAAACCCTAATCCACCGCCTGCGAACTTAAATGTTTTGTAGAAACGGGAGCGCTGGCTTCCACATCAGTCATGCGCCTGGTTCTTTTTCTGGGCTGTTTTCTGGAATGCCGCTGGTGTTCTGCTTCTTCAGTATTGGTCTTGAAGAAAATGGCCAGGATAAAAGCAAAAAAGACAGCATTCGCCGGTTTATGCAGGTTAAAGTCAACGGTCGTGTGCAGGATCATCAAAAAGATGCCTATTCCAGCACCTGCCTGAATAAAGCGGAAGGGCCCCCATCTATTTTGAATCCACAGCCTTCTCCAGCCATTGATATAGAGAACAAAGAACATGCCGATAGCAACGATAGAGAGTATCCCCCCATTGTAAATCCATTCCAGATAATCATTGTGAGTCCGGTTAACGAAAAGATCGACATGCAAGGGCTGAAAAAATGGAAAACTGATCGGGAAAGTGCCTGCACCACTGCCAAGAGGAAAGTAGCTGCCGATACCTTCCATGCTGCTGGAGAAGATGGTCCATCGTAAGTCTTCCATTGGATCAGCAGAGAAGCGATCCAGTACAGGGGCAAGCCCAATTATCATCGCCAGTACAAGAATAACAGCAATTATGGTACCGACAGAGCCGTATACATTGTTACCACCCAGGCGATTTGCAAAAACAAACATGGAAACAAACAGGCCTATCATTGCCAGCCCGACACCTGCCCTTGATTTGGTGAAAATTAAGGCAAGAATGAGCAGGATTAGAATAAATGCATAGATGGTAGCCTGGTTGCCTTTTACCGAGGACATGAAGCTTAGCTTCATGCGCCAGTTGGACTTCGGGCTTTTCGTTTGTTTACTTTTTCCAACAGTAGCAGCCAGCAGCGCCAGCGATATCGGGAACACCATTTCCAGGAAACCGGCAAAATGATCACGGTTCAGCCAGGTACCCGTTGCCGCGTTATCAATTCCGGCACCAAAATAGAGGGGGCTGCTAGGCCCTGCTCCAAACTGCATCAGCCCCAGTGTCGCCTGAAAAACAGCCATCCCAAGTAAGATATAAACCAGGGTGTATAGATGGTTCCTCGGCAGGTTGACGGTGGCAATATAGACTATTAATGGTGTCAGCAATGTCCACAGTGCATATTCTGTGGTGCTACTGGCAAGGCTGAGACTCTTTACGAAGCCCTCGTCTATCTCTGATACGGACAGCATGACCGGCATATATATCTCTCTGCCGGGTAAAATACTCCATAACGATCCGGGTATCGGAAGTAGCGCAGTCAGGGGAACCAATAGAATTAGCGAGATGATGATCAGGTGAGATTTTCTCAGCGCAGAAAATGCCTCATTGCCGAATACAATAAGAGCAAGCATAGATAGCGACATCATCTGCAGGAACATTAATGCCAGCGGAATATTGCTGGCACGAAAAAGAGGGGCGTATATCAATAATATAGCCAATGCCCAGAATATCGCATTGGTGTGCTTTGTTAATTGCATGTTTGTACGACCAATTGTATTTATAATATGGAGCTAAGGTTTGCTTAGGGAGTGTACATCCTTCTAGTGATTTCTTAAATGCCCCATTACACTGGCAGCGGTCAATTTATTTGCAGGATTTATATCTAAACCAGCACTTTTTAAGGCTTTTGCAGTCCAGACGTTGCAAGTGTTAAAAATAGTATATTCGCCAGTTGCCAGGTAGAACTGGTCATCTCCATATAGCCCACTTTTCAAAGCAAGGACCTGGTTTGACTCATCCAGAAAAAATGTTGAACTAATAAAGCGCCTTAGTGCGTTGTACTCGGAACTGGATAACTGTAATTTAATAACCTCTGCCTTTGGAAAGTGTACAGCAGGTTCTTTCCGCAATGCTACGATATGGATAGCGGTTTTTGTTGGCCAGTAAAGAGCCTTCATTTCAAGATCGGGAGTTTTGTGTTTGGCCTGGTAATAGTCTTTTTCCCCCCAGCCAATTTCGTAATATTTGGGATTGTCAAAACGTTCCGTCAGGAAAGGTGAATCGGCCTCCAGGTCTTTCGCCGCAATAATTATGCCGGTATGTTCATTGCCGCTGGCATCGCCATGTTGAGTGACAAAAATGGTTTCGCTTCTTTGTGGGTTTTGCTCCGGCACAGGACTAACGACAAACG
>DAOVWW010000086.1 GCA_030636465.1 Gammaproteobacteria bacterium | reverse complement strand
TCGAGGCATGGAGTCTGTAGCGAGTGAGGCCCGGCAGGTCACTTCATCGGATCACAACCCAATCAAGGTTACATTTCGTGTACTGCCTGGTGAAGTTAAAGTCGCACAGAATTAGACCCTAGTTTTACATATTACGTATTAGGTTTTACGTAACACCTAAAACCTAATACCTAAAACAATCTTTTCTTTTACCTGTTCTCATAACGATTCAGGTCAAACAAACCTGCCCTTATCGGGCGATCCTGAAGAGATTTATTCTGAAACCAGTCAGCCATTTCCCAGAAATGATGGTTCGTTCTCCGCACACCATAAATACTGACAAAGCCTTCGTAATCTTCCCGTGTTTTCAAACTGGCGTAACGCTCGGTAAACTTCTCAATATCTTTGAAATCTACGTCAAAGAAGAAGTTCGGGTAAGAGCCTTCCAACCAGTCAACAACTGTTAGTGAATCATTGCTGTAGTCCCTGGATTTGCTGTCTTTTTCATCGCTGAACATTGATGTCACGTTATTATAGGCCTTGTTGCGTATGATCGTGTAAGCCAGGTCATTTTCAGCTTTGCCACCCATTTTGACCCGAACGAAGGCCAGGTCAGGGAAGGCAATAAGCACCAGGCCATTTATATCAGCCACCTTTTGCATGGCAACGTCTGCCTGGTGTTTAGCGCTACCTTTCTTACTGCGGCAACTGGCTTTCTGACAGCGGTTTATATCATCATCCCGCCTTAATACTGGCGCCAGTTTCTTCTCCATGTGCTGGAATAACTCGACCTGGGGGTCATCTGTTTTATAACCGGTCACGACATCTTTGTTCATCCAGCCATATATATCGCCAAGATCTCTTTCCATGCCTTTGCGCATACCCCCGTACCAGCTGTCACGGATGTCTTTTCGGTGGCTGACAGGTAAGAAGGCAAGATACATATCCTCACCTTCCATGCGCAGGAAATCCATATAGAGCCGAGTATTCAGCTGATGCTTTAAATTTCCAAAAACGTTAAAGCCGGCTACCAGCAGGTAATGGATACGTTCTAACAGGGGATAATCAATCACCCAGGCGGTGTCGGGATAGTCTCCTGTAAAACCATAATCAACAGAGGCCGAATCAAAATGTCTGAAGATAGTCAACGCAGCATTGGGGTTTTCCCCATCACCATCCCAAAGGAAATTCATCGCATCTTTAATGTCATGCTGCTTCATCGCTTCATAAAACTTGAAACGCTTGGCGACATATTCCTGTTCCAGTTTAAGATATTTCTTCCAGGTACCGAGCAATCTAACGCTGCCTTCCTGAGATGAGGGTATCTTCAGGTAATCAGAGACTTCCAGGAGAAAATCTGGGGCCAGCAGCATCTGGTCTGCTTTGGGATCGAGAAACACCACCCAGAAGCGGTCTTCAATCACATTTAATGCAATCATTCCCCTGCAGACAGGGCCTTTAATGAACCCTTCGATGAAGAAACGGGCATCGTCGAGCAGAAACTGATAGCGAGATAGCGGTGGTATTACTGCATAGGCCTTAAACGGATTAGAAGCAGTTTCAGGATCCCATGAAGGCAGCTGAGTCACCTGGTAATCCGGTTTTATAAATAGTTCTTTAAATCGACTCAGGCGTTTGTCCGATAATTGGTATACCACATGGTCTTTTGCAACGATGCTCGCCTGGTATCGTTGCAAACGGTAGTAAAATGATCTACCAGGGTCGCTGTAAGGACGCACGGTAGCAATTTCATCTATCTGCTGACCTGATGCTGTCTTTGAGCGAACCAGCCGATAAAACTCACGGTTATCTGTGCCTTTAAAATGCAAATGCCCCTGAAATAAATGCTCATAAAGATAACGACTAACCAGTTTTTGTTTCAGATCTGTGCCATTCAGAAAAGTTTCCCATACTTTTATCTGTTTTGATGCTGCAGCCGATGGCTTTTTGTCAGCAGGCACCGGTGCCCCCTGTGCCAGCCATTGCACCAGAGTCGTATATTCATCATCCTTCAGATTTGGCATAGCGAAGGGCATACCCTGCAGTGGGAACTTGTGCTGGTATTTATCAAACTCCTCCAGCGTTGGGCAAGTCTGCTTACGGTTCAGAGATATGTCTACCTGGTCAGATAACATGCCTACCCTGGACTGTGGAGTAATTTGCTTCATTCTCAACATGCGATAAAGCACTGACTGGCTCAGGTTAGCCGCCGGGTCATTTTCTGCCTCGTTTATAATTGCAGTAAAATCTTTCTGTCGCCATTCTTCAGCAGACTTCGCATCGATCCCAAGCCGTGTCGGGGACATGGTTTTGAAACGCGCACCATTATATACCTTTGCTTTACTGCTGCCTCTAAGTAGCCCGGCAGGCGATGACAGTTTTAACTGGCAAGGTGCATCGTAACAGCCATGACAAACTACACAGCGATTGTTAAGGATGGGTTTTACACTGTCCTCATAGGAAATTGGCTCTTTCGGCAAAGTCTGTAGCAAAGCAAGGTCAATTGTCGCCTGCTGGACTGTGATCGATTCTTTTTTTGTTGCACAGGAAGAAAGTGCAAGTGCAACGATGACGATGAGCAAAAATGCAGTATTAAAGCGATAATTTCTCAAAAAGATAACAGGCATAGAGTTTCTCGGAAGTAATCGTATCTTATAATAGTCTTTACAATTAATAGCAGATGACTCGATATTTATCATTGAGTCTGCCAAACTTCAAATTCTAGCACTAACTAGCCTGAACAAAAACAATCGCACAACCCGACAATATTCAGCATGCAAAGCAAAAAGATCATAGTAATTGCTTTCCGTACCGTTGCGATTCCAATAGCACTGATTGCAATTATTATCGGTGTATTGTCCTATGCCAATATTACTGTACCACTGGAAAGCGTGCGCCAACAGTTTGTCAAAAAGGCCAGCGAGGTCGCGGGCCATAAAGTACGCATTGATGGCGAGGTGCGCCTGGCCATTAGTTTTTACCCAACCCTGGTCGTCGACCAGATGCATATCGCCAATGAAACAGGGTGGTCAGCTGAGGATATTCTCAGTGTTGGTGAAGCGCGTGTACAACTTGCATTGCCGCCTTTACTTTCAGGTCAACTGGAGTTTCTAGAGATATCTGCCTCATCGGTTCACGTCAACCTTGAACAGGCCAGCGATGGCAGACAAAACTGGGGATCATTCATACAGGCAGAAAGTGAGACAACCAAAGAGGCCTCGGAACACCGCCGTACTAAAAACAATGAGAAAAAACTCTGGATTGAAGAATTCAGACTAACTGATTTAAACCTGAATTATATAGATGAAAGCCTTGGACGTGAGTTTACCAACCATATAGATAGCCTGGTCATAAATACTCACGATAAAGCCTACCTGACTGCAAAACTTGAAGGGACCAGTAAAGAAATACCTTATTTATTCACGGCCAAATCTGACCTGCTTCGGAATCTAACCAGTAATAAGCCCTGGAAACTTGAGCTACAGGGACAGGTTGCTGATAAGCCTGTAAATCTTGAAATGCATCTGAAGCAATCAGACCCGACTCTCGAAGGCACGGTTAAATTTGATGCAAAAGAAATTGATATCGGCAAGATGCTTTCATGGCTTGGTCTTGTCGAAGGTCTTGATGCATATAGTAGTGAAATAGCTTTCAATGCTGATCTGCATGGAAATAATCTTAAAGAAATCCTTGAGCAATCTATTTTCAATCTGACCCTGGCAGAGGGCCACTGGAATTTGCATAACCCGGCAAATGATAAGAGTCGTAAAATCACTTTTTCAACGGCTACCCTACTTGCTGAACCTGACAACCCTGTAAAGCTGAAGTTCACTGGCAAGATCGATGACGAGTCAGCACATCTGGAACTCTCCACGAATAGAATTAGGGACTTTTTTACCGATATGGGAAAAATCCACCTGGATCTGACCACCACACTCAACCGCTCGATAATCAAACTCACAGGTGATATTGATCTTCCAATAAGTGATAAATCCTTAATCGTTGACCTGGAAATTAAGGGGAAACGTCTCGATCACTGGAACACGCTGCTGGAAACCGACATTCCACCTTTCGGCCCTTACCATTTCAGTGGAAAATTTAGTATTGACCCTAAAGGTTTTCGCGTCCGCAACCTCAAGGCAATCATTGGCGATAGTGACCTCGGTGGCCAGGTTTTTGTTGATACCAGCGGGAAAGAAACCTACTGGAACCTCAATCTTGTTAGCCAACGCTTCCAGATCAATGACTTTGAAATTGAAGGCTTTTCTCTCTTCCCTCAAAGCAGTAGCTCCATATCAACGCTCCCTGATAAAAAAACTAGTACCGAGCGTTTTCAGATGGAAGTAAAAGAAGGCTTCCGGGAGTCACGAAGATATCCCAATATTGATGTTACCTTGCAGCTTGAATCCAGGCGGGTACTATCTGGTGAGGATAATCTTGGTGGTGGAAAGCTTACTCTTCACGCAAGGGAAAACAGCTTTAATGTAGAAACCTTTAAGCTTGATGTACCAGGAGGGTCCATCGAGGGAAGCGTGGATTTGCAAAAACGCAAAGACAAAGTAGAAGGTCATCTAAAATTAAACATGGACAAATTTGACTATGGCATTCTCTACAGGCGCTTTATCCCAGATCACAATTCTGACGGTCTAATCAGTACAAGAGTTAACCTGCAGCTATCTGGCCGTGACTTAAAAAATGCCTTTAACCATGCGAATGGTCAGCTGGATTTTTCAGCATGGCCACGAAACATCGATGCGAGTGCCATCAATCTGTGGTCGGTGAATCTTTTCCTGGCCATTCTTCCTGAGCTACATAAAAAGGAATCGAAATTTAATTGCATGACGGCTCTGCTTGATATCGATGATGGACAGCTCAGTGAAGAACTACTCTTTGTTGACACCAGCAGAATATGGATGAAGGGAAACCTGAATATTAATTTTGCTAATGAGAACCTGGAACTCTCTCTCTTTCCAACAGCTAAAAAGGCAAGATTATTTGGTCTGCAGGCACCCATGAGAGTAAAGGGAACGTTTTCAGAAATCAGCATATCCATTAAGCCAATGGATATTGTAGGCGCCTATTTTAAGTTTATTACCAGCCCCTTGCTCGCACCCTTTCGGCGCGCTTTCGGCAAGAAGGCTGGTGAAGATATGAGCGAACTTTGCGGAGAGCTACTGGATCGCGAATTTCTCAAAGCCTTGATGAAAGAGTATGAGGAAAGAACGCCTACACTGGATGAAATGTACGAGTGAGGACGCGCCTCCCACACAACCACAGCCTTGTACAAAAATGACGGGGGTTGTAGGAGGCGCGCCCTTGCGGCGAAAAAATGTAAATAAAGCTTATTTGTTAGCGCGATTCTCAACCAGGTGTTCCACAACAGCTGGATCTGCCAACGTAGACGTATCTCCCACATTGGCAATATCGTTCTCAGCAACCTTGCGTAAAATGCGACGCATAATTTTTCCAGAACGTGTCTTCGGTAACCCAGGTGCCCACTGCAGAATATCGATGGTAGCAATCGGGCCGATTTCTTTACGAACAAATTTTACCAGCTCGGTGCTCAGTTCATCAGACTCCTCCACTCCTGCCATCAGTGTCACATAGGCATAAATACCCTGCCCTTTGATGTCATGGGGATAACCGACCACAGCCGCTTCAGCAACACTGCTATGCAGCACCAGCGCAGACTCAATTTCTGCTGTACCGAGGCGATGCCCTGATACATTGAGCACATCATCGACGCGGCCTGTTATCCAGTAATAACCATCGGCATCTCGACGACAGCCATCACCGGTGAAGTAATTGCCCGGGTAGGTACTGAAATAGGTATCAATAAAGCGTTGGTGGTCGCCATAAAGCGAACGCATCATGCCCGGCCAGGGTCTTTTCATAATCAGATTTCCAGAGCATTCACCTTCCAGTTCATTACCCTGTTCGTCGACGATGGCAGGCTCTACTCCAAAAAAGGGTATTGAAGCGGAACCCGGTTTCAGGTCAGTCGCACCCGGTAGAGGTGTAATCAAATGGCCACCGGTTTCAGTCTGCCACCAGGTATCAACTATCGGGCAGCGGGCGTCACCGACAACGCGGTAATACCATTCCCATGCTTCCGGGTTAATCGGCTCACCTACCGTACCCAACAGCTTCAGACTGCTGCGTGAGGTCTTTTTAACCGGTTCTTCACCCGAACGCATCAAGGCACGTATGGCAGTTGGTGCGGTATAGAATTGATTCACCTGGTGCTTATCGATAACCTGCCAGAAACGCGAGGCATCAGGATAGGTTGGTATACCTTCAAACATCAGTGTCGTCGCGCCATTGGCTAACGGCCCATAAACGATATAAGTATGCCCGGTCACCCAGCCGACATCAGCAGTACACCAGTAGATGTCGCCATCATGGTAATCGAACACATATTTGTGCGTCATTGCGGCAAATAAAAGGTATCCGCCAGTAGTATGTAATACACCTTTGGGTTTTCCGGTAGAGCCGGAGGTATAAAGAATAAATAGAGGATCTTCTGCATCCATCTCTTCCGGTGGACAATCAGCCGAAGCATCAGCCATCAACTCGTCATACCAGACATCTCTGCCATCCTGCCAGT
>DAOVWW010000258.1 GCA_030636465.1 Gammaproteobacteria bacterium | reverse complement strand
ATGAAGTCGTCTATTCAGCAGTTGCTGGATCAGGTCTCTTACCCCGAGTGGGTACAAAGCAATGCCGAAGATGAAGTGCAAGCAGAGCGGCGACTGAAAAATATTAAGGAATTACTGGACTGGTTAACGCACGATGGAGATGAAGAAGGTGAAGAGAAAACGCTTTCAGACTGTGTTGCCAACCTGGTGCTGCGCGGCATACTGGATCGCAATAATGATGAGCAGCAGGGTGATGAAGTTTCGCTGATGACGATTCATGCGGCCAAGGGGCTGGAGTTCCCCCACGTCTTTGTCGTGGGCCTGGAAGAAGGCCTGCTACCGCATCGAACCAGTATCGATGACGAGAATATTGAGGAAGAGCGTCGCTTGTTTTATGTTGCGATTACACGTGCTCAGTTTGGTCTGACGTTAAGTCTCGCCCGGGTGCGGCAACGCTATGGTGAAACAATTGATTGCGATCCCAGCCGTTTTCTCGAGGAATTACCTGTTGATGACATCGACTGGCAGGCGCTGGGCCGGAAAGTCAGTACGGAGGAGAAAATGACGCAGGGTAATGCGGCACTGGATCAGATACGGGCGATATTGGGGTAGTTTCAAGTTCCAAAATATTTGTCCGCAAGGGTCCTGTCTGTAATGGTTTCCAGGTTTTTGGTTTAGATTTTACTTGGAACTTGGAACTTTTTTCTACTCTTTCACTTCACTAATAGCCTGAGGTGGTCTGGCTATGGTCGTAGCGCTAACCGAATACTCTCTACCTTCTCTATTAATCAGCAGTGTCACGTTTTCACCTGGCTGTTTATTGGTGATCACTGCCAGTGCTTCATGTCCACTTTTGAGCTTTTTGCCATCAATTCCGGTAACGATATCACCCGGTTCGAGTCCTGCTTTATGGGCAGGGCTATTGCGGACTATGCCAGTAATAATAAGTCCGTCATGTGTATCCAGCTGTAAAGATTCTGCAAGTTTCGGGGTTAATGGATGTCCCTCGAAGCCTATCCATCCGCGCACCGCATGGCCATGTGTGATCAGTTGCGTCATGATTTTTTTGGCCATCTTACTGGGTATGGCGAAGCCTACCCCCTGCGAGCCGCCGCTGTGTGAGAAAATGGCTGTATTGATACCTATCAGTCTGCCGTAAGCATCGACCAGGGCACCGCCGGAATTGCCGGGGTTGATGGCTGCATCAGTCTGAATAAAGTTTTCGAAGGTATTAATACCAAGTTGAGTACGGCCTGTGGCACTGACGATACCCATAGTAACTGTTTGCCCAACACCAAAAGGGTTGCCGATGGCCAGCACGACATCACCGATTTCCAGACGTTCAGAATCACCGATAGTAATGACAGGGAGCTGATCAAGATCGATTTTTAACAGGGCAATATCTGTTTCCGGGTCTGTACCTATTACTTTTGCCAAACTGCTTCGGCCGTCTTTAAGTGAGACCTGGATGGCATCTGCGCCCTGTATGACATGGTTATTTGTCAGCACATAACCCTCTGCATTGATGATGACACCCGAGCCCAGGCTGTTCTCGACACGTTTACGTCCAGCAGAGCTGCCTGAGACTTCATTGCCAAACATTTGTTTGAATAACGGATCACTGAAAAAAGGGTGATTTCGTACGGTCACTACTTTTTCTGTGTTGATGTTTACCACGGCAGGAGAGGCAGCTTTGACGGCTGAAGAGTAAGAAACTGGCCCGCTTAATGCTGGTGCGCTTAAAGCAGGCATTTTTTGTAATACTTCATTTTCTTTCTCATCCGCCGACTCTGAGCTGAAGTCTGCGACTAAGTAAATGAACAGGGTTGTGACAAAAAGGCCAGCTGCGATGGCTTTTGCATATGCTTGCATTGAAAGTCCAGAGTTTTTACCTGAAGGCAGGGGTTAAGGCATGAATGATGTGTAAAAAATAACTATATTTAGGGATCAGGTCAAGGAATGCATTTGTTAATAAATTCATAATTGCTCTGCTAAACAAAGCCAGGACACTTGTTAAACGAGGATCCTGTGATAGAATATCAGCGCATACTAATATGTATATAACAATATTTACTCACAAAGTGAATGCGGTTTTTGATATACTCCGCGAAATTTGTAAATTTGGTGACTGAAAACACTGGCCGTTTTGGTCATTTTTTATGCCACATTGATTGATTATAAGGTTCAGTTAGCCCTGCTCTGCAGGCTCGATTAGAGGTAAATTCATGAGTGAACAGAACGTAGATAAAGGCAGGCGACGCATGTTGACCCTGGCCACATCAGCCGTAGGTGCTGTTGGAGCCGGATTCGCAGTAACGCCATTTATCCTGAGTATGACACCGAGTGCCAGAGCCAAAGCGGCAGGTGCTCCGGTTGAAATTGATTTTAGTAAACTGGATGAGGGTGTGTTGCTCACAGTCGAGTGGCAGGGCAAACCTGTCTGGATCGTCAAACGCTCCAATGCCATGATGGAAAAGCTCAGTACATTAACGGATTTACTGGCTGACCCGGACTCTGATGTCATTGCACAGCAACCCGCTTATGCAAAAAATACATCCCGTGCCCAGGAAAAGAACCCAAACCTATCTGTCATGGTTGGTCTTTGTACTCATCTCGGATGTGTTCCACTTGAAAAATTTGCTATCGGTCCTGCCTCGGATATGGGTGATGACTGGTCGGGTGGCTATTTCTGCCCCTGTCATGGTTCCAAGTTTGATATGGCCGGACGTGTTTACAAAAACGTACCTGCACCAACTAATTTACCCGTGCCGCCATTCCGGTTTTTGAACGATACCGTGATTGTAGTTGGTGAGAATCCAGAGGAGGCTAAAGTCTAATGGAAAAATTAATGTCCTGGATTGATGATCGTTTCCCGCTGACTCAGGTGTGGGAAGAGCACATGGCGAAGTATTACGCGCCTAAGAATTTTAACTTCTGGTATTTTTTCGGATCGCTGGCCATTTTGATGCTAGTGATGCAGATTATCACTGGAATCTTTCTGACCATGCACTATAAACCCGACGCAGAACTGGCTTTTACTTCGGTCGAATATATTATGCGAGATGTGCCGTGGGGCTGGTTGATGCGCTACATGCACGCTATTGGCGCATCGATGTTCTTTGTTGTCGTTTACCTGCATATGTTCAGAGCCTTGATCTACGGTTCATACCGCGCTCCACGTGAACTGATCTGGATATTTGGCATGGTGATTTTCATTGCACTGATGGCAGAATCCTTCATGGGTTATTTGCTGCCCTGGGGCAATATGTCTTTCTGGGGCGCCCAGGTAATTATTTCTCTGTTCGGTGCCATTCCCTACGTTGGTGATGGTCTGGTTGAATGGCTGCGCGGTGATTATGTGATTTCTGATGCCACCTTGAACCGCTTCTTTGCTTTCCATGTGGCGGCTGTTCCGCTGGTATTGGTTATTCTGGTGTTCCTGCACATCGTTGCACTGCATAAGGTTGGTTCAAACAACCCTGACGGTATCGAAATCAAGAAGAATAAGGATAAAGATGGCATTCCTCTGGATGGCATCCCATTCCACCCTTATTACACTGT
>DAOVWW010000243.1 GCA_030636465.1 Gammaproteobacteria bacterium | reverse complement strand
CCGGGGTCTACTCTTAGAATCTTAAAATACACGTTCAGCGCCATATCCAGCTGCCCTGCACGATGTAGTTCCAAGGCTTGCTCTAAATCATTTTTTACTGACATGATTTTTCCTGAATTATGTACTGTTTCTTCACTCATATCCTTTAGCTCAGGATAGAATAATGCTTAATGCGATATTTTATAAGCCTCAATAATTTTTTCTTTGATTTACTTTTTCTTTTAAAGCCACAGCCACCTGATCAATAACTGATGACCAGTCGCCGATACTCGACTGGCGAAATAAACGCATACTGGAATACCAGGGACTGTCTTCTCTTACCTGCAAATAGCGCCAGCAGTGTGCAAACCAGAGCATTGTCCATACGGGTTGGTTTAATGCACCAGAAAGATGGGCTACTGATGTATCAACTGTAATCACCAGATCCAGGGCTTTAACCAGTGCGGCTGTATCGGCAAAGTCTTCCAGTTCATCGGTATAATCAATGACCTTTGACGACGTGGACGACAACGCCAGCAGTTGTTTCTGTGGTTCACCTTTCTGCAGGCTGTAAAATTCCGTGCCGGGTATTTCTGTCAACGGCATAAAACTCTCTAGAGGACACGAACGATCGGTATTCTCCACCTGGTCAGGATTCCCTCCCCAGACAATTCCTATATTCATTTTCTCCGGATTGAGGCGTGACTTCCAGGAATCTACGGCGACAGAGCTTGCAGATACATACGGCACTTTTGAAGGTATTGATTCCAGCGTTGTATTGAATATCCGTGGCAAACTGAGTAAGTGCACATAATGGTCAGTCTCAAGTGACCAGGGCTGATCACGGTTAAGAATATGGTCAATACCGGGTAGATCCCTCAACAACCGGGTCAGCCCGGGTGCACAGATAAATGTGATACTACTACACCGTTTTCTTAACTCCGGTATGTAGCGGACAAAGTGGATAATATCACCATAACCCTGCTCACCAATTACTGTCAAAGAAGATTCTGAGATATCTTCACCATGCCATTCAATACAGTACAGATTCGGCAGTTTAATGAAATGCTTATCTGTCACCTCAAATCGCCATTCATAATGTCGCCAGCCTGCAACAAAATTTCCAGACTTGAGTAATGCTAAAGATTTACCTAAATGAGCACTTGCATTGTCTGGCTCAGAAGAAATAACACGGTCAAACCAGCTAACGGCGGTATCCAGATCTCCCATACGACGGTATGTGCCTGCCAGACTGATTAAAGCAGGTTTGTAGTTTGGTAATATCCTCAATGCGGCTTTATAATCAGCGATAGCCTCATCAAAACGGGTCAGCTTATAAAATGCATTTGCTCGATTAACCAGCAATGGAGGCCATTCTTTGTTTATTTTCAGAGCCTGGTTATCTATATGCAGCGCTTCTTCATACTCCTTGTTCTTAAACAGTACCGTACCCAGGTTAAACAAGGTTTCCTGTGACTCAGGGTCGATATCTAAAGCCTTTTTATATGCTGTTATGGCGGCATAGTAATCGTCCTGCTCATAATATGCGCAACCCAGATTTGTATAGGCCTTGGCATTGGTGGGATCGATTGCCAATGCATTCTGAATCGCTAGAAATGTCCCTTCAAATTCACCTAACTCCTGGTATGAATTCGCAAGATTAAGATAAACATCTGCTCGCATTGGATCCAGCTCCAATGCAAGGTTAAACTGCTCAACCGCGATGTACAGCCTTCCCTGATGATGAAGAGTGACACCGAGATCGTTATAGGCATTGATATATTCCGGATCCAGTTCAATCACTTTCTGGTAACATTGCTGTGCCCTGGTATAGGCTTTAAGATCACGCAGCGCATTACCAAGGTTATAAATAGCATCTACATAATCTGGCTTCAACTCAACCGCTTTTTCAAAAACAATCTTTGCCCTTGCCAACTCTCCCTTATACCAGTGCACAGTACCGAGACTGTTTAGAAAAACAGGTTCCTGCGGGCATGCTTCCTGGGCATGAGAAATATATTGCTCGGCTAGATCAGGACGATTCAAATATTGCAGATAAAGAATACCAAGAAGATGGTTTGCATCCGGGTAATCCGGGTCAATATTTAATGCCTGCCGAAATTGCATTTCTGCACGTGGCACATCCTCAAGGTTTAATGCCTCGAGGCCTATTTGCACATAAATTTTCGGATCTTCAGAAGTTGTCAATAGTGATATTTTTAATTTTATTTTTGCTTTTCGCTAAAAAAAAACCGCCAATATGGCGGTTTTTTTAAATGCGGTACAAAAGCAATCAGTTTTATTTTTCTGGTACTATGTTAGGCTACCGTAGTGACGCCGGAACAGATACAGGCACCGTTAAAAGTAACACGCAAGGTCACGCAGTCTCCAGATGTAAGCGTATTATCTGCAGATGAAACCAGTACCGAGCAAGACACCAGGCAACCGTTGATACTGCCTACACTACAGTTACCACCGGCACTTGTATTGTCACGTGATTCAAGTACTGCACCCTCATCAATCACTTCACATACTACTGACGATGAATCGTCGGGCCAACAGGGGTTGTTGCCACCGGGAATTTGAGCTTCACCAATCACAAACAGCCCTCCACTGCCCACCACAACAGCGCTTAAAATATTAACACTCATTCCCGACTGACATGGCCCGCTTGTGCTACAGGCGGGGGCAGAGGTTTGCGCATGTGCCGGCAATAATACTGACTTTACAACAGGCGTGGTCCAGCTGCCAGGAATTGTGCCGGCAATAACACCACCAGCACCGATGGCTTTTAGAGCCTTTCTTCTTGTATTACTAGTCGTTTTGGTATCTTTATCTTCAGACATCGTCATTCACCTTTTCTGGTGGCTTATTGTATTTAGTTTCTATAATCTATATGGTTACTAGAAAAATGCCACTTTTTAGCACCATTGTCAAGCATACATATAAAATAGTTAAAAATAACCGCAGAGTCTGCTGAATACGTATGTACAACTAGTAACCACCTTACTCTTTTAGCATGATTAGTGCGTTACTGAGCATATTTATACTTATTGCTCACCTTTTTTTTCCACATAGCGCTGGGTTCCCATAATGGTTGTATAAGTTTTTTTTCCCAGGCTTCAAGTTCCTGCTTAAGACTGGAAACAATCTCCGGCTTCGATGATGAAAGGTTAGTGGCCTCTCTGCTGTCTTTCAAAAGATCGAATAATAAGTATCGGTTATTCGGGGTTCGGATCAGCTTCCAATTTTCTTTGCGTACAGCCGCGGACCAATTGACACGCCAGAACAATGCATCATGAGGAGCTTTATTTACGTCACCCTTCAAATAAGGCAATAAATTTACACCATCGTAGACTCTGTCGGAGGGTAATTTACCACCAGCAGCGCTGACTATTGTTGGTAAAATATCCAATGTTGAGATAGGAAAGTTCTTGATCTGGTTTTTTGATAATACTTTTGGCCACTGCATCAAAAATGGCGACTTCAGCCCGCCTTCAAAAACAGTTCCCTTTCCCCCTCTTAGGGGCGCATTCGATGACCCGTTTTTGTTCAGTGCTCCACCATTGTCATTAGCGAAAATAATAATCGTATTTTCATACAGACCCCGGGTTTTTAATTTTTCGATTACTTTGCCTATATTCTCATCCATTGACTGTGTCATGGCAGTAT
>DAOVWW010000111.1 GCA_030636465.1 Gammaproteobacteria bacterium | reverse complement strand
TCGGCTTAATCGTTGTCGGTATTGTAGGTTTGAAATTATCTTCAGCCCATTAAACATAGCTGGAAAGGTGTAGATAACAGTAACGGCTCTCTACTTCTGTCAGCTACACCTTTTTAATCAAGTCCTAATTCCATACGGCCTGTTTTATTCCTGCCATTGAAGCAAAGAGCGGCACTTCCAGAGTCACAACTTTAAGTAATTAAACTATTTCAGTTTAATAATCTTTTCCTGTTGAAACTGATTTAGTACGTTCATAGTGTCAACTTTAAGGTCTTTATACGGAATGTCCGGAAAAACAGAATGAAATTGATCTATCAATTCAATGATCTTAAGTTCACCATTGCAATTCTCCCAAATTAATGAGCTCGTGCCATTAAGAGATAGAACTGGTAAATTATTTTCGTCATACAGAGTCGTGCAGCATGGTGAGCGACGAAGCTGGAACCCCTCTATTCTGCTAACAATTGATTGATCGTTAAGAGTACTTTCTTTAGTGTCGTTTATCATTTATTCCAATATATCGATTAAGTTCGCAATTTAGGGCGGCGCTTGGAATTATCTAGTACAAATCATTCCCAACTAGACAAAATGAAGTTAGTCGCGCATAAGCTGGTGGTAATTGTAAGCCTATCACTGGGTTGCAAGGAAATGAAGCTATCATATTTGAAAATATCTCACTGCTAGTTTTAAGCAATCACTGCCCTATCCTTTTACGACAGATGATCCATGTATAGCGTAGCTGGAGAAATTGTGGTCGTGAAAGATATTGTGTTATCGTCAACGTCATACATAATTTTATATTTCAATGACTAAAATGAACACCGAAGGTCAAACTTCCTGCTAACGTTACCACAATGAATAATTCATCAAAAGAAGCCAACTGGAGAGAGCAGCTTAAAGATGGGCTGAAGTGGTTAAAGGATGCTAAGGAGTATGTGCAGGTACCAAAAAAGGTACAAAAGCGGCGTTACACCATGTGCCAACAATGCGACTCTTTCGAAAAAACTACAAAACTATGCAACGAATGCGCCTGTTTTATGCCTTTAAAAACACGAATGAATATAACCCCATGCCCAAAGGGTAAATGGGTTTTAATCTAAATCTCCTGATCAGTAGATAAAATGGAAATCGATTCAGTTATAGAAACAATTTTTTCGGGACCTGACGTTGTTTTCACTGCCCAGCTAAGACAGCAAGATGGTAAGCAGTATTTTTGTAAACAGTTGCCTATCGCGTATCAGCAGGATGATAAAATGTTAAAGCAGTTCGATCAGGAAATCACATTCATGGAGTCCCTGAAAAATGATCAAGCTGTCTTAAAAGGATATCAGGGCAAAGGGATAGGTGGAAACCCTGCGATAGTGTATGACTACGAGGAATATTATAGTGTTGGTAGAATTGTAAGCGATTGCGTAACAACTGATCATCGAATACCCCTATCTCTGGGCATTAACTGGTCACTGAGTGTTATTGAGGGTATCGAGCAGTTAATCTCTGCTGCTAAAGAATTTGGAAAATCAGATATTGACATCGCAATCTGGCCAGACACCCTGTTTATAGATGAGTCAGGACATTTACGCATTACTCACTTCAGCCTTAATAGAGCACCTTCTATCTCCTCATCCATCATCAAGAATGATCTCAAACGGTACTTTATCTATGCAGCGCCGGAGCAAGTCATAGCAGGGCATGTACCTGATGAAAGAGTACTGTATTTTGGTTTAGGCATGCTGATATTCGAGCTATTAACAAGCAAGCCATTATTCACAAATCATTCTTCGATTGATTCAAAACAGGTAGTCCGACGCAAACTGCGAATGCTTCATCCACTGCTCTCCGATGTGGATTCTTCTCTGGAACCATTAAATTCCATGATAAACCAGCTCATGAGGCCACATCCCGATAATCGTTTAACGCAATTATCAAGCATTAAAGATCAATTATTGGAGTTAAGTAATCTATTGCAGATCACACCAGAGCTGAGCAGCGCGGAAACCTATAATAACTTCAAAGATATCCTCTCAGTTAATCTAAAAAGTGTATCTCATTCTAGCCAAGGCTTTGATACCACTAACATCAACGAGTTCAATGCATCCTGACACACCGAACCTGTCAACCAGCATCTATTGAAATGTTCATCTTCATCACCTCACTCAAGCATCCAAAAAATTGCTACTCATATGAGAGAGTAGGATACCTGCTTGATAAAACACTTCAGTCTGTCTGTCAGCAGACAGACATAGATTTCAAAGTACTGGTCGTCTGCAATCAAATACCCGATATCAAGGTCAGTCAACATGTGGAATTCATCGAGGTTGACTTCCCTGCCCCCAGTCATCTGGATCATCCGCATACAGGGATGGATGCAATTCGTGTAGATCGCGGTAGCAACCGTATGGCAGGGCTTATCTATGCACGTCGTTATGATCCATTATTTATAATGTTCTTCGATGCCGATGATTTCATCTCCAATCAAATAGTGGAATTTGTGGCCGGTCAAACTGTGCAGTCCGGATGGTACATAGATTCAGGCTATCAGTATCAATTTGGCGACTCACGTTTAACCCACCTGCCTGATTTCTACTTTCACTGCGGCACCAGCTTGATATACCCTTACCGCATGCTCGATATACCAGAAGCCATAATTAAAAACCCCGACTTTCTCAGTATTCAGCAACACACTGATGGAAAATATTTAAAACATGTACTTGGCAGCCATCGACTATCAGTCAGCATTCATCAATCACAAGGTCACGCGTTCAACCCTGTACCTTTTCCCGCTGCGATCTGGATGCTTGGAAATGGTGAGAATCACTCAGGAAAAAAAGGAAAACTGGGCGACCTTCCAATTAACAAAGAGATATGTGATGAATTCTCATTTTACCCTGAGCAGCTTTCATTATGAGCTTCCATATAAACCACAAGCTTAATTTTGGCTTATTACCCCTCTGATCTCACACAAATGGGACCATCTTTTTTTCCATTCTTCATTGCCCAATACCTGAGATCCGGGTTCACTGCACTCCTTTTATTTATTCTTTTAACTCCACAGGTAAACCATGCCGCACAAAAGCAAAGCGTATGCAAAAAATGTAATGTATTACTGCTAAATATAGACTTTCTCAGATCGGACTATGTTGGCTCACATTCCGGCAGCAGCCTGACGCCAAATATCGATAACTTTTTTACTGAGGGATTGGTATACCGGAATATCTACTCGCCATCAGGATCCACCTACCGGGGAAACCTGTCTGTTTTTACCGCTACAAACCCATTTTTTTACCATCTAGATGTTAAAACATTTGAATCGCTTCGCTCAAAGCCCGGATTTAGACACTGGAAAAATATTTATACTAGCCAGACCACACTGGCAGAACACATGCAAGCGGCCGGCTACTATACAGCCATGTCAAACAAGGGAACACGATCAGGGAAAAGAACAATGCTTGGCCGTGGCTATAACACATATAGACAATTCCCCATACGCGTATTGATTGAAGATCAAATAGACCATTTGGTTGAACTACTTGAAAGCACCCCTGAACCTTATTTTATTCATTTCCATGCTGTCCCTACCCGCCTCCATCGTGCATTTTACCCACGCTACAGAGAACAGATTAAAGATAAAAATATTATCTATATACCCTATAAATTTGATAATAAAAACTATGGTTATAAAATCATACGTAACCATGGGGCAACAAAGGAAGAGCAGAGGCAGGCCGAACATACGATCTACCGTCAGCAATTAAAATATGCAGACGAACAGCTAAAACGAATCTTTGACAATCTTTCAGGCCGCATGGAAAACACGATTGTAATCCTGGTATCAACACACGGGACTCAAATAGGCGACAAAGGCATCTTTGCATCCAATGGTGTTTCATACGAAAGCAATATCCGCGTACCCCTAATGATCAGGCTTCCCGGTACAAGAATTAACAAAGTAGTAAACGATAGATTATCCCTTATCGATCTTGTTCCCAGTATATTAAAACTTTTGAATTTGCCAATAGATATGACAGAGAGAAATGATTTTTTCTCAATGCATACTAATGACCGGCACTACCAAAGGCCATTCATTGCAGGACATAATGACAAAGACTCCTACATAATAAGGGGTGACTGGAAACTATTTTTAAAGACCAGTACAGAGCGTAAACTGTACAGACTTCTCGACGGCAAGATTTCAGGCGGCAATATTTATAATCGCAATAAAATGCTTGCCCTGAAGATGGAAACATCTGTTAACCAGGGGTTTGATTTGAATATCGAGCTTCAGGAAAATGGCTATCTATTTAGCAAGAGAACACTTGAAACACCTGAATTATATAAGTTGTCACAGGATCCACTGGAAAATAACAATCTCGCAGCTGGAAACCCGCAGATTACGAATGAGTTGACAGATTTACTGCATCAATATCAACAAGAGGCAAAATCTAAAATTGATGATTTAAATTTAGATTAACCCATTTCATTTATATTCATATTCATATTCAGCGAGGAATTGCTGCCATCGAACCTGAGGAATGCAATGAGTCGTAGCTATTAATTATTACAATGACTGGCCAATTATATAAACATCTGTACCACAGGAGTATTGCTTGTCCAGAAAAGCTAAAAAAAAATCTACTTTATCGTTTCTGTTAGTTGCTGCCTTAGCTTTACTTGCTGCTGTCATGCTCCAGGCCTGCCCGCAAGCAGACCCGGACAGTGTACCAATTCAAGGAAACATCCTTAATAAGGAAGCCCTTCAGTGCAATGAATGCAATTTTCTGCTGCTGAACATAGAATTACTGCGTGCAGACCATGTCGGCCTGTTAAACCCGGGGAAACCGTCAAACACACCAAATATCGACCGATTTTTTAAAAACTCTATTCTCTTCGAGAATGTCTCCGCACCTGCAGGTGAAACATATCGCAGTAATCTTGCCACCTTAACTGCCATGGAAGCATTTAACTTCCCTGTCTCTGAGAAGCGGATACACAAATATATTAATCGTAAAAAGAATCGCTGCACACCTGATGAATTAATTGATATTGAAGAAATGCTACTGAAATATCCGACAATGGTTCAGCATCTGAAGTCTTACGGCTATCATACTATCAGCATGAACCAGGGCATCCGTGCAGGGAAGAAGTTACACCTGGACCGTGGGTTTGACATCGTAACAAATTGGGACAGAAGAAAGGACAGCTACAGGCAAACAATCAACAGTCTGCTGAAACAGCTTAAAGATAATATCGAGACACCCTACTTCCTGCTCTACCGTCCGGAAGTTCTGCACCCGATGCCGTACTACTATCCTGATGACCTTAAACGTATAGAAGACCCTGAACGAATTTTCAATCAGCACAAGCCAGAGTTTTCCCGATTTAATATTCGCATCAATAATGGTATGAGTGATACGGAGATACGCCAGACCCTGCATGAAATTTATGCCCAGCAGGTACGACTTGTCGATAGCGAATTAAAGTCTATCTTTAGCTACCTCGAAAAAAACGGAAATTTATCGAATACTATCGTTATTCTGTATGCAAACCACGGCAGCGGTCTGGGTGATAATGGTGTTAAAAAACTCGCCGTCTCCTACCAGTCCAGTGTTCATGTCCCGTTACTCATACTGCATCCTGCTGTAAAACACGGGGTTCGCATACAGACACCGGTTACTTTGCTGGATTTGATGCCCACCCTAATTGAAATATCAGGACATGAACGAATTCCTAATATTAATGGTATTAGCCTGCTGCGTGATTTCAGTAAAACCAGGGAAATAGAACATCCTATAATTGGCCGGAACGACTTTGATGAATACATCCGAATGGGGCATTACAAATTGATCCGTAAGCAGGGGAACCGGCAGGAACTGTATTTATTAACAAATGACCCGGGTGAAATAAATAATATCGCCAATGAGGAGCCTGAACGCACCAGGAAAATGCTCGGCATACTCGACACGCTTAAACTTGATATTA
>DAOVWW010000336.1 GCA_030636465.1 Gammaproteobacteria bacterium | reverse complement strand
TGTCATGGCGCAAGCGCAGATTCTTCTGCATCGGCTCACGACGGAGATCAAGAAAACGATGACGCAGGCGCACCGACTCGGTGGTATCGTCATCATCAAGCTGGAAAGGTAAAGGCTCGGAGCTGTTCAATAGTTCCAGCTCAGTGGTGTAAACTTCGATCTTACCCGTAGGAATGTTCTGATTAACCATGCCCTCAGGGCGATGACGAACACGCCCTTTTACACGTAGCACATATTCATTTCTAACATGCTCAGCCAGTTCAAAGGCGGCTACTTCATCAGGGGCAAATACCACCTGAACAATGCCGGTACGATCACGAAGATCAATAAAGATGACGCCACCATGATCTCGACGACGGTTGACCCAGCCGCATAATTCAACTGTGCCATCAATATGGTTTTCTGTGACTTCGCCACAATTGTGTGTACGCATCATTTTATTGTTTGCCTTCGGTATTATCTGTTTAAATCTGATTAAAGTGTTTGTTAAAAAAATAACAAAACCGCTGACTCACAAGACCCAGCGGTTGAATGTTTTGATGATTTCCTGAATTCGTCTATTTTGACGAACCTCCACTCGGGCAGGTGCTGCAGCTAGCAGCCTTCTTTTCTGGCTTACTGCCAGAATTCTTAAAGTCTGTCTGGTACCAGCCATTTCCCTTGAGATGAAATGCAGAAGCAGAAATCATCTTTTTCAAAGCAGCCTGTTTACACTTCGGGCACTCTGTCAGCGGGTCATCAGAAAACTTCTGAATAGCCTCTAACTGATGGCCACATTCCTCACATTTGTATTCATATATTGGCATGTGTCTGTCCTGTATCGCTCGTCATAGTCTGCCGCCGGGGTTATTGTGGAAATATGGCGCCATTTCTACGTATTTCAAGAATAAGAGGCTGATTATATATGGAAATGGGCGTTGGCGCATCAGCACTGGCCTACTCCCCCGCTATAGTCATCTGCTCAACCAGTATCGAACCGGTAACTGTATTCCCTCGTTTATCCAGATCATTACCCACTTCAACAAAAGACTGAAACATATCAAGCAGGTTGCCGGCTACGGTAATCGCGCTAACTGGGTACTGGATCTCACCGTTTTCTACCCAGAAACCGGCTGCACCGCGAGAGTAATCACCGGTGATATTATTGATACCAAAACCTATGAGCTCGGTCACCAGCAGGCCTGTGCCCATTTTTTTCATCAGCGCTGGCAGGTCACTGTCGCCATGTTCGATGATCAGGTTGTGTACGCCACCGGCATTGCCTGTCGTTTCCAACCCCAGTTTTCGGGCTGAGTAACTGCTAAGTACATAATCCATCAACACGCCATCTTTTATTATTGGTCTTTGCCGGGTAGCCACACCTTCGCTATCGAAAGCAGCGGAACCCAGCCCCTTAGGAATATGAGGCTGTTCAGAGATATTAACGAACTCAGGGAAGATCTTTTTACCTTTATGATCCAGCAAAAACGATGATTTGCGGTACAGTGCACCACCCTTGATTGCCGAAATAAGATGTGACAATAAGCTGCTGGCAACCTGTGCTTCATAAATCACAGGAACCTGGCAGGTAGAAATTTTACGTGAACCCAGGCGGTCAAGTGTACGCTGGCCTGCTATACGTCCGACCTCTTCCGCTGTCTGCAGCTCTGTACTGTCACGCGCTACGCTGTACCAGTAATCTCGTTCCATAACATCACCATCACTGGCGATTACTGAGCAGCTGAGTGAATGGCGACTACCATAACGTGTGCCATTAAAGCCATAAGTGTTGGCATATATACCAACACCCTCATGGCTGCTCACTGTCGCGCCTTCTGAATTACTGATGGCATCACCGCTTTGGCGGGCAATTTCTTCACATTCCAGCGCCAGGTCACGGGCCGTGTCAGCATCAGGGTTCCAGGGATACCAGAGATCAAGATCAGGAATCTCCGTCGCCATTCTGTCCGCATCGGCGAGTCCGCCGCAATCATCTTCTGCTGTGAGTTTTGCGATACTGCAGGCTGCATCGACCGTGTTCCTGATGCCCTCGGCAGACATATCGGAGGTACTGGCCGAACCTGTCTTCTCACCAAAATAAACAGTCAGTGACAGGGACTTGTCTCGATTGTGTTCAATGGTTTCGATTTCACCCAAACGTACCGTTAAAGAAGAGCCCTGCGACAGGCTAACGTCAACATCGGCACTGCTGACACCGCAGCGATTCACTGCATCATCCAACGTTTGTTCCACCACCTGCTGCAGAGGAATTGAGATTTCTTTTACACCTTCTGGCAGAGTTGTCTGCAACTTTTTTAAGGTACTCATACTTCTGTACCCCCTACAGTCAACTCATCGATCTTCAATGTTGGCTGACCGACTCCTACTGGAACGCTTTGTCCATCCTTGCCACAGACACCCACCCCATGATCCAGCTCCAGGTCATTACCGACCATTGACACCTGGTTTAATACCTCAGGACCGCTGCCAATCAGGGTGGCGCCTTTGACCGGGTAAGTAATCTTGCCGTTTTCTATCATGTAGGCCTCAGACGAAGTAAATACGAATTTTCCTGAAGTAATATCAACCTGGCCGCCACCAAAGTT
>DAOVWW010000157.1 GCA_030636465.1 Gammaproteobacteria bacterium | reverse complement strand
TTGTCGTCGGCATTGGCGCTCATGACCAGCTCGTTATGCCCCAGACCAAAGCCGCGTTCACCGGGCCCAGCTTCTCCACCTAGCATGAAACCTGGTAGCTCGTAATTTTCTGGATCTTGACTGAAATGGCTGTAGCGGCCATCAAGGATCAGACTGATATCTGGGTTAAACGTATTCTTTGTCGCTGAGGCTACGGTAGCCGTGGCTTCAGCTGGCGCCACCGATACCTTTTGTTGACTCGCCTGCTCAGTAGCTTGCAGTCGTTTTTCAAGCTCTTCAAGTTTGCTGTTATATTCCTGCTTTAGTTGCTCAAGCTGCTGTCGTAGCTGTTCGATTTCCTGATCAGCAGCCTGGGCTGGATTCGTTGCATACAGCAGTGTTATGGCAACCACGGAAAGAAATAAATGCTTCATCACCGTACTACTCCTATCTCATCAATTGGAAACAGTCCTGAATACTGGACTGGTATTACACAATCAGACGATCAAACGGAGGGAGGTGCGCGGACGGAGAAAGCTAAGCGGGCTGGTTGAATTTCGACCTGGTGCCCAGCTACACAGGAAAGTCGAACATGATCTGGATTTGTTTCTAAACTTACTACAGGGCTGTCTAATCCAGAGTTGTTCTCAATGGAAAGAAATACTTCGCAATTCTGGTCGATCTGGTGGAATAAATGTTGTGATGCGTGGGAGGTAGAAATAAATGATGAGAAAAGCAGCATCAGACTGATCATCAAGATCAGCCGTTGGCCGGGTATATATTTTTTCCTAACTTGTAACATAAGGTGGAATTATAACGACTATTTCCAGATAAATGAATGAGCAGTTGCAGCCATATTACTGATTACAAATCACGTGGTCTTATCAATAATCCAATTTTTCCCGCTGCCCGGGATAAATCCGCCCATTTATCAGACTCAAACTCCATATGTATGACGCAACAGGTTTGCATTGAGCCTACAGGCCCTTCAGCCAGGCTATTGGCAAGACTTTCCATGCCTGGGTTATGTCCGATTAATGCTATGTCATAGATGGAATCAGACTGTTCGGTAATACAGGAAAACAAATGATCTGCACTGGCTCCATACATATCATGTCGATAATCAATAATTGCTTCGTCGATCTCTATCTCCGCTCCTAACAATGACAGCGTCTGCCTGGCTCGTTTCGCATCGCTGCATAACACTCTATCGAATGAAATACCCGCTTGCTGCAAAGCTGCCCCAACTCGTGGCGCATCATGTATGCCCCGTTTATTCAAAGGACGTTCAAAGTCACTAAGTGATGGATTGTTCCATGATGATTTGGCATGGCGAATTAAAGTGATGGTGCGCGTATTTCTATCCATAGGAAATCCTTAAAATGTTCACAAAAGCATTCGCCGCGGGGGCGCGCCTCCCACAACTCTCACAACTCCCACAGTTCAGCTTAGCTCTGCATGTCGGTAACAGTTGGTGACATGGTCATTCACCATCCCTGTTGCCTGCATAAAAGCATAGCAAATGGTGGTCCCGACAAAACGGAAACCACGTTTCTTGAGATCTTTGCACATTGCATCTGATTCTTTGGTATTTGCCGGTAGTTCGGACATTGCATGCCAAGCGTTTTGTATAGTCTCACCATCGGTAAACTGCCAGATGTAACGATCAAAACTGCCAAACTCTTCCTGCACATCAAGAAATAAACGGGCATTGCTTACAGTAGATGTAACTTTTAAGCGGTTACGAATTATTCCAGGATCAAGTAATAACTGCTCAATTTTTTCATCTGAATATTCTGCTACCTTAGCAGGATCAAACTGATCGAAAACTTTGCGGTAGTGATCCCTTTTTTTTAGAACTGTCACCCAGCTCAATCCCGCCTGAGCGCCTTCCAGGATTAGAAATTCAAACAACTTCTGGTCATCATGTAATGGCTCACCCCACTCAACGTCGTGGTAGTCCTGCTCTAAATCTGAACCCGTACACCACTCACAGCGTTTTATCTCCTTCTTCACTAAGCTTTCTCCACGGCAATATCTTATCAAGCTAAAAACTGACTTCCCTGTGATAACATAACACGATGTTTAAACAATTCTTAATTATCCTTGCTGCCTCATGCACATTTCTAATAAGTAGCTGCAATCAGGAAACAGGAAGCCCCGAAGAGCAAATACGGGAGATGATTTCTGCAATGGAATCTGCAGCGGAACAGCGCTCACTGGATAGTGTTAAAGAACTGGTATCACGTCAGTATCAGGATGAGTGGCACAGCAACAGACGTGCTGTCTTAAGAACGTTATTGTTCTACTTCCAGGGACATCAGAATGTTCATTTATTGACGCGTATCAGCGATATTCAAATAAATGATGAAGCGACCAGTGCTAATCTCATTGTATACGTCGGCATGGCAGGTAAACGAGCTGAAGCATCACAGGCCTTATTAGACCTGAATGCGGATCTCTTTCGTTTTGATATTGACCTGGTTACCGAAGACGATGAGTGGCGAGTGAAAAGTGCGCGCTGGCAACGGGCCAGGCCAGAGGATTTTGGGCTTTAACCTTCTGCCTGTTTTCACTAGGATAACTTCTTAGTATGCCTGTAGGTGCGAATTCATTCGCACAAAGAAGTATTTACGTACCTACCCCTTTAGTTCGAATAAATTCGAACCTACAATTGCCTTTGCCTGAGTGCCTCATAACAACAGACACCGCTGGCCACAGACACATTCAGGCTATTAACGGTTCCTTGCATAGGGATAGAAACCAGCTCATCACAGTGCTCAGTCACCAGTCTTCGCATGCCCTTTCCTTCAGCACCCAGCACTAGCGCAAATGGAACGGTAAAGTTTACATCATAAAGGGTTTTATCAGCTTTATCGCTGGTACCGAAAATCCACAGGCCACATTCGTCTTTTAATTGCTGCAAGGTGCGGGAAAGATTGGTCACAGTATAGATAGGAGTTGTTTCCATCGCACCACTGGCGGTCTTGTGAACCACGGATGTCACTGGCGCTGAACGATCCTTCGGAATGATGATACCGTCTCCGCCCGCACCATTCAGAGTGCGAATGCAGGCGCCCAGGTTATGTGGATCCTGAACACCATCTAGTACTAATAACATGGCAGGGTGCTTAAGGGCTTTTATATCCCATATAAGTTCTGCTTCAGCGCGTGCAGGCAATGCTTCACATCGTGCGACTATTCCCTGATGGATTTGATTGTCAGCCAGGCGATCCAGCTTGTCACGGGAAACTTCTTTCAGCAGAAGTTTGTTAGCCGATACACTTTCAAGTATTGCATCCAGTCTATTGTTTCTTCTTTTCTCGTTGATATAAACCTGGCGCACACGGCCCGGGTTCTGTTCAAGAACGGCCATCACAGCATGAATACCGATTAGGATTTCTTCCGCCATGATTATCTCCTGGGTTTTTTCACGGCTTTTGTTTTCTTAGCCTTATTTTTTCCGCTCTTATTTCGTGATAATGTTTTTCCACGCTTTGCCGTGCCGTGTTTGTTTGCCCCTTTCTTCGGCTTTTTACTCATGAACTTATCGCGTCCACTACGCGGCTTTTTATCTGCTTTGGACTTCGGCGCTTCACCTGCCAGTTCCAGATCTATCCTGCCTTCATCAACATCGACTCGAACTACGATAACTCGCAATTTGTCGCCAAGGCGGTAGCTTTGAGCAGTACGTTCTCCTGTCAGGCGACTCTTTGCCGCATCAAACTGAAAATAATCGTTACCCAGTGCCGTTATATGAATCAGACCATCAATGTAGATATCATCCAGCTGTACAAACAGGCCAAACCCAGTAACACCACTGACAGCACCGCTGAATTCTTCACCGACTTTATCTTCCATGTATTCGGCCTTCAACCAGCGCATTACATCACGTGTAGCATCATCGGCCCGGCGCTCTGTCATCGAACAATGCTCGCCCAGTTCAACCAGTTCCAGTTCACTATAGGGTGAAGGCTGCTTAAGCAGGATAGCCTTCAGGGTTCGGTGAATCTGTAAATCAGGATAACGGCGAATAGGTGATGTGAAGTGTGCGTAATGGGAAAAACCGAGAGCAAAGTGTCCATCACAAGCTGGCTCATAACGTGCCTGACTTAAAGAGCGCAGCACCATAGGTTTGATCACTTCGGCATCCGATCTTTGTGACATATCTGCCAATAAACGTGAATAATCCGTCACGCCCGGTTCATCGCCACCACTGAGACTCAGGCCAATCTCAAACAGGAATTTGCGCAGATTATCGCGCTTCTCTTCAGTTGGTCCCTCATGTACACGATAAAGGCCATGATAGTTAGCACCTGAGATGGTTTTTGCCGCACTCACATTGGCGGCCAGCATGAATTCTTCAATCAGACGGTGCGCTTCGTTCCTCACCTGCGGCACGATTGCCTCGATCTTGCGCTCATCGTTAAAAATGATCCGGGTTTCTGGCATATCCAGGTCCATCATGCCCTGTCTGCTGCGCCATTGATTGCGAAGTTTGTACAAGGCATAAAGATTCTGCAGCGGTTCAAATACTGTAGAGTATTGAGCTGTTAACTCAGGGTCGCCATCGACCAGTATGGCGGCGACTTTGTCATAGGTTAATCTGGCATGTGAGCGCATTACTGCATTGTCAAAGCGCCAGTTTGATATTTCGCCCTGTTCATCAATATCCATGATGCACACCATACACAGGCGGTCTACATCCGGATTTAACGAGCACAGGCCATTGGATAGTTCTTCCGGCAACATGGGGATTACATTTTCAGGGAAGTACACTGAATTGCCCCGTTTGACCGCTTCTTTATCAAGCGCCTGCCCTTTGGTTACATAAG
>DAOVWW010000092.1 GCA_030636465.1 Gammaproteobacteria bacterium | reverse complement strand
AGCCTGCTGCATGGCTGCTTTTAAATCCTCTGAATCAAGAAACGCCTTTGCTTTGTCCAGGCTGTCCCATTCAAACAAAATGACTACGTTGTCAGGTTCATCAATGGGACGGCAGATGTGATAGGATTTTTCACCACTTGCTTTGCGAGTGTCTATAAAGCTATCGAATGCACCTTTCCAGATTGTGTAGTCTTGTACGGGATGTTTAATTAATATAGTTGTCATGATGTTAATCCTCCTTCGGATTTATTAACGGCTGGCCGGTGTTGTATTAAATACAGTAGGGCTTTTATTAATTGTGATTGCTTGTTTCTTCAGGTTAGCACGGCAGGTTGTACTTGTGCAGTTGGCAAACTACTAGCTTATGTGTGGGATTTGATGATCAGAACTAATTCTGCAGGAAAATCTACTGGTGCCTTTGGTAACAGTTTGATGTAGATTGCCGTGGCATATACATATAATAGTATGAAAAAGACAGGGTAAGTAATGAGTGAAGTAAACTTAGAAGAAGTAAAAAGCTATCTGCTAAAACTACAGGATAGCATCTGTGACGCTATTGCGGATGCAGATGGCCAGAAATCATTTACAGAAGAGAGCTGGGATCGTGAGGCCGGTGGTGGGGGACGAACCAGAGTACTGACTGACGGGGCTGTATTTGAACAGGCAGGTGTAAATTTTTCACATGTATATGGTGATAACCTGCCGCCTTCCGCTACGGCAAACCGACCACAACTGGCGGGACGCAGCTTTCAGGCAGTGGGCGTATCTCTGGTCATACACCCGAAGAATCCATATATTCCGACTTCGCACGCCAATGTACGTTTTTTTATCGCCGAGAAGGAAGGTGAAGAACCCATTTGGTGGTTTGGAGGCGGTTTCGATCTAACTCCTTATTATGGCAATGAAGAGGACTGTATACACTGGCATGAGCAATCAAGAGCTGCCTGTGCAGTTTTAGGCGATGATGGCTACCCACGTTACAAAAAATGGTGTGATGAGTATTTCTATCTCAAACATCGCGATGAACCGCGTGGGATAGGCGGGCTATTTTTTGATGATCTCAGTGATCCAGGTTTTGAAAAATCCTTCGCCTTTATGCGCAGCGTTGGTGATCATTACCTGAAGGGATATCTACCCATCGTTGAAAGACGGAAAGATACCCCCTATTCAGAGCGCCAACGTGATTTTCAGCTTTACCGCAGGGGGCGTTATGTGGAGTTCAACCTGGTGTTTGACCGCGGCACACTTTTTGGGCTGCAATCGGGTGGTCGAACTGAATCAATTCTTATGTCTTTGCCGCCGTTGGTTAAGTGGCGTTATAACTGGCAGCCTGAGCCGGGTAGTGAAGAAGCGGAGTTGTATGAGATATATTTGAAGCCTCGAGATTGGTTGGGATAATACATAGTTCCAAGTTCCAGGAGGAAAAAATATAATGAAATGGCGTAGTGGTAGACGTAGTTCAAATGTAGAAGATCGTCGAGGTCAGTCACCTCGAGGTAAAGGTATCAGACTTGGTGGCGGAGCGACTATTGCTGTCATAGTTATTGGCCTTTTTCTGGGAGTCGATCCGATGCAAATGCTGAATATGCTCGGCAATATCGAATCTTCTCCAACAACAACTAGTAGCCAGCCTGCACCAAAAAATGACGAACAGGCCCAGTTTGTTTCGGTAGTACTGGCTGACACTGAAGATGTCTGGAATAAATTGTTTAAGGCAGGCGGTGAGCGCTACAGTGAGCCTGGCCTGGTATTGTTTACCGGCAGAGTAAGTTCAGCCTGTGGCATGCAGTCTTCTGCCACCGGTCCGTTCTATTGCCCGGGTGATAGAAAAGTGTATATTGATCTGAGTTTTTATCGCCAGCTGGCACAGATGGGCGGAGCGGGTGATTTTGCTCGTGCCTATGTCATTGGCCATGAAGTGGGTCATCATGTACAAAATCTGCTGGGCACTTCGACAGCCGTTCATAAAAAGCGCCAGTCTTTAAGCAAAAAACAGGGCAATGCATTATCTGTACTGCAAGAGCTGCAGGCTGATTGTTACGCCGGGGTGTGGGCACATCATGCTGAAAAAGACCGTAATTTGCTTGAAGAAGGTGATGTGGAAGAAGGACTGGCCGCTGCCGCAGCAATTGGTGATGATGCTTTACAGAAAGGGACTGGGCGTAGTGTCAGGCCAGAATCATTTACACATGGCTCATCCGCACAGAGAGTTAAATGGTTGAAGCGTGGGTTGAGGAGTGGCCAGGCTGATCAGTGTAATACCTTTGCTGAGGCTTCCTTATGATTGTCTCCACTGGCTCTGTTTTGTGCGAATGAATTCGCACCTACAATGATAAGTTTCTATCTAAAGTTAATCATCCACATTGAAAGGAATATGTTTGTAGGTCCGACAAATTCGGACAAAATCTGTGCATATGAATACACATATAGATTATTTTGCTGATTCGTCTTTGATGACTGATGATTTAATAACAAGCACGGATTGAACGAAAGCCAACAAATGTAATCCAATATCAGGTAACTATCGATATTATTGATATGAAACCTGACACCATGAAAAAATTTATTCTGTTGCCGGTCCTGCTCGGTATTCTGGTTTATTTCATTAATGTAAGAGTGGTGCCCGCCATGACTATGAATGGATTTGATCTCGACGAAGCCCTGATCGCAGAAGACCAGATCAAACGTGGAGGCCCGCCTCGTGATGGTATCCCATCAATTGATGAACCAAAGTTTGTAACGGTAGATGCAGTAGATTACCTGAAAGCAGATGATCGAATACTGGGCCTGGTGATCAATAATCAGGCCCGTGCTTACCCTATTCTTATTCTCAACTGGCATGAAATTGTTAACGACGAGTTTTCTGGCCAGGCTGTAGTCATCTCTTATTGTCCTTTATGCGGAACAGGCATGGCTTTTAAGCCAGAACTGCCGGTTAAAGAGTTTGGCGTCTCAGGATTGCTGTATAACAGTGACGTCTTACTCTATGACAGAGAGACAGAATCACTCTGGTCACAGATTATGGCAAAGGCAATCAGCGGGCCGCTTAAAGGTCGGGATTTGAAACCACTTCCTCTTAGCCACACCAGCTGGAGCGACTGGAAAAACAAACATTCTGATAGTTTAGTTTTGTCCACCAATACTGGCTACTCAAGAGATTATACAAAGAGCCCGTATGGCGGTTATGAGAAAAGTAACAAGATCTTTTTTCCTGTTTCTGCCAGCGATCAACGCTTTCATAACAAGGAGTGGGTACTTGGCGTACAGATAGGTGATGTATTCAAGGCCTATCCTTTTTCTGAGCTGGAAAAAACGTCTGGCACAGTTAGTGATAATGTTTCAGGGCATCGTTTAGAAGTTTTGTTTGACAGGGAAAGTCGCAGTGCCAGTGCCAGGGATGAACAGGGCAGGGAGATCGCCACGGTAATGTCCTACTGGTTTGCATGGTATGCATTTCACCCGGATACTGAGGTCTTTAAGGCTCCATGAGCGAAGGCTTTGCAAAAGCGTTAGACTACTCTCTATAATCATTTTTATCTAAAGCTACATTTTAAAATAACATATGATGCAACTGCATCCTGTCAGAGGGCTAGTCATGAAAAATATAATCAATGTTCTGGGGTTGCTGGTGCTGCTCACAGTGAGTACCTCTGTTGCTCAAGCCGCCCTGCCACTCACCTATGAAGGCAGAGGACTGTATGTTTCCTATTGCCTGTTGTGTCACGGTCCTGATGGTAAAGGTGATGGCCCCCTGGCAAAAGCCATGAAGATTAGTCCAGCAGATTTGACTACAACCGTGCGCTCCAGAAGTGAAACTATACTTATTAAAATTATCACCGGTAAAGGCAGGCAAACCATCACTGGACGCGATCGCCATAACTTACTGAGTGAGGCAATGCCGGAATGGGGCGATCTCTTCAGTGAGCCCGAGATCAAGGGCCTGATCTCATATATGCGTTTCCTTGGCAGATCTAAACATGACCTGATGGGCGACCCGGAGATTGGCCTGGGTCTCTACCAGAAGTATTGCAAGGTCTGTCACGGTGAGGAAGGTGATGGTGAAGGCATCATGACAGAACTGATGGGAATATCTCCTATGGATCACACAAACCCCAACGAGACCAACAGTCTCGACAACGAAGAGCTGGTCAAGAGTATTCTTGATGGTAAAGGGCGCTTTATGCCTGCCTGGCGCGGTATCCTTAACCAGAGTGAGGTTGAGGCCCTGGTTAGTTATATTCGATTGCTATCACACTGAGTTAGCAGATTCAGGTTTGTATTCCCTACCTCAGAAACTCTTCGCTATGGTGAGTGCATCAGTTTTTGCAGTATCTATCGTCCTGGTTAGCCTTACCGCTTGCACAAACCAGCAAGAATCAAGGGCAGATATTCTACAAATTCTACAAAGTAAAAACGATTCAATAATTTTTAGAGGTATTTGTGACGGCTCTGCAGCAGTTAGACTGGATGATGAGACAATCCTGGTGGCTTACGACGAATTAAATACCCTGTTTGCATACGATGTATCCGGGGGAGAGCCCCTTGCGAGTGCAGATCTGACCGAGGTGTTGAGTCTAAAGACTTCTGACGAAATAGACATAGAAGCTGCCACAGTTTCCGGTCAGCAGATCTGGTGGATGGGTTCACATGGTCTGGACAGAAAAGGGTTTAATGCTCCACACCGGCAGATATTTTTCGCTACCAACATTCCCTCTGTAAACCTCAAAGACCTCAAGCTGCTAACCGAGCCAGTCAGTTTGAGTGCAGAACTGATGAAGTCAGAAAAATTAGCAAAAGTGTTGACTCAAACGGCTCACAAAAGGCTGCCGAAAGAGGGGGGTATCAACATAGAAGGACTGGCAGCCGCTGAAGATGATGGATTCCTTGTCGGGTTCAGGTCGCCACTAAGCGGTTCAGATGGAGTCACTGGAGATGCACTTGTAGCCAGGATCGTACCCTATGAAGAAAACTTTGCAGTACAGCAGGTGTATTTTCTTGATCTTGCAGATCGCGGCATTCGAGATATAGTCAATATTGGAAATGGATACATAATTCTCGCAGGACCCGTGGCATCTGGAGGTGAGTTTTCTCTTTACAGCTGGGATGGGTTATCGGATCTCCGGCCGTTGATGACACTGAGTAATATGAACGCCGAAGGGCTAGTCAACCTGGATAAAAACTGGTTAGTTTTAAGTGATGATGGCAAAGTGAAACGTGTAGATGGCGAAGACAGCTCAGGTTTCAGAAGCTGTGACAGAATTCGCAGAAAGAATAGTGCAGGAGCCGAACACCCTGGTGTTTTTTTCCGCGCAGAAAAGTTTTCATGGAAAAATCTCCCTTTACGACTACACTGAGGGCGTGAGAACTCGTGTGAGAAGCATCAGGCATTTTGTCCCCCGAGAAAATGAAAGACATGCCTGTATAACATCTGTATCATCGCGTGCTTTTCGTGTCAGCGGCAATAGACGTTGTGCACTGATGCAATAAAACAAACTGGGCAAATAACTAAAATAAAGTAAACCGCCTGACATGCCCTTAGTCATCTGATTTTTCCTTTTCTCGCAATGCGGCTCCTACAAAAACAATTCAGGGTAATCCGGAAACATGAAATTTATGAACTTCATACACAAGCGTCCAATATGGACGATTTTTGTATTATTTATACTGGGCGCTACAGCCATACTGGGGAATATGGTTTATCTGTCAAATAGTATTAATAAAGAATTGGCCCTGAAATACGCTGAATCGTATCTGGTCGCACTCAATACATTTCATAGCTTTTACTCCACAGAAGTCGTTGCTCGTGTCAAAAGTAATGGTGGTAAAGTGAGCAGTCAGTATAAAGATATTCCTGGTGCAATCCCGGTGCCTGCAACCTTCAGCATTGATTTGGCAAGTAAAATTACCGAGGCCGAAAGTGGTGTTACAACTCGCCTGTATAGTGATTTCCCCTTTAGCTCACGAAAAGATGGTGGGCCCAGAGATAAATATGAGAGTTTGGCATTAAGCACTCTGCGTTTTGCAGAGGATAAAAGTCTTCCTTATGTTAGTTATGAAAATCTGGATGGTCAGCGGACTTTGCGTTTCACCAAGTCACTGATTATGAAAAAAAGCTGTGTTGATTGTCATAATACTCACCCGGATAGCCCCAAAAAAGATTGGAAGATTGGAGATATGCGTGGGGCACGTGTAGTCAATATTCCTCTGGATCACGCCGGGGATATGGCACGTGCTGGTTGGCTAATGACGTTGACCGTTATGGCCGGCATGTTCATCATGTTAATTTTCTTCATCTATATGATCATTCAGGCATTGCGATCTTCTATTCACATGCTGTCCAAGACCAATTCCTCATATGACCGTTTTGTGCCACATGAATT
>DAOVWW010000133.1 GCA_030636465.1 Gammaproteobacteria bacterium | reverse complement strand
TAAATACCCGCTGATCAGTAAGTCCTGGCGACGGCACTGGGAGAACCTGAACACGCTGTTCGACTATCCTCAGGACATCAGAAAGGCGATCTATACAACTAACGCCATTGAATCACTGAACAGCGTTATTCGCAAAGCAACGAAAAAGAGGAAGTTGTTTCCAACAGATGATTCAGCGAAAAAAGTCATTTATTTAGCGATTCAGCAAGCCTCCAAAAAATGGACTATGCCCATACGGAATTGGAAGGCTGCACTGAATCGGTTTATGATTGAGTTCGAAGATCGGTTAACCGATTATATTTAAACCTGACAGTTACACAGAATTAATTACAGGCTCCGGGGACGCGCCTCCCACAATTCCCACGGCCTTGTACAATATTATGGAAGTTGTGGGAGGCGCGTCCCCGCGGCGAAGGGTTTTGATTTTACCTAATACCTAATACGTAATACCTAAAACATTATTTAATAAGCCCTTTCAAAAACCCCAAATATTCCCCCTCATCCCAAGGTCTACCACCAAGAGCGATAAATCTAAGCTTACCTTCAGGATCAACGAAGTAGGTTGAGGGCAGTCCACGTGGCTGCCATTGCTCGGTGGCCTTGCCATCGCTGTCGAGCAGGGTGTTCATATCCGGTGCTACAGTGCTGAGAAAATCAAAGACGGTATCTTCATCTTCTGATGTATTGATGAGTACTATGGAAAGGTCTGAATCTTTGAATACTGATGATATGGCCTGAATAGTTGGCATTTCCATTCGACAGGGGCCGCACCATGACGCCCAGAAATGAGTGAATACCCACTTACCCCTGGAATCAGACAAATCGAAGGTGTCTCCATTGATGTCTTTTAAAACAAGCGCCGGTGCATCACGGCCATCGACAACAATAATGCCTCGGGGTAGAGCAGATTTTTGTACTGCAGATGCTGCTTGTGGAGTGTTAGTATTCTCAGCAAGTGCCTGTTGTGGCAGCAGAGCAAGCAGGATGAGAAGAAGGCTTATTTTGGAGTACATGTCAGATTCTCAACAGTGATGGTTCTTGGTTTACCTGATTTGTCAGCCCCTGTTTTGAATGTGGCGACCAGTGTGAAGGGTTTGTCTTTCCATTCGACCGCGACATTGCCGCCTACGTGTTCAAATTGTCTTAAATCACGGCTTTCAGGCAATTGTGTCCAGCCGAAAGTCGATTGATGAGCTGTGCTTAGTCCTGTTTCTTTCCAGATTTTGGCCCAGTCACCTTTCTTCAGGCGTTTCATCGGGCTGCCGTCAGCAGCAAAGAATTGCCAGTCATCGAGAATCAGCCATAATCGGTCATAAGTCTTGTTATCAACCATGCCGAAGATAAAGCACTTTTTGGTGATTGCATTTATAGATGCCTGATTGAAACCTCGCCCGGTATAAAAGGCGGATAGCTGTTCTGGGGTACGAGATCCGATGATGACGGTGATATCTTTATCTTCAAAATGTTCAGCATCGAGTTTTGGGGGTTGTGCGTGGCTGTCTGAGGCCGTAAATAAAATCAGCAGGCTGCATAAAAAAGTTATTTTGAGTGTGTCTGTAATCATCTTTTGTGTTTAATTATGGGTTTGTAATCCAATTGAATCATAGCCTCCATTACACATCAAACAGGAACCCGTATTAACAATATTTGTCCATATCAGTGCTTTGATTAAGAAACTAGATTTGATAAAAACTCTTGTCATTGCGAGCGCAGCGCGGCAATCTCTATTAGTCGCGTGAGTCAGCTTGAGATTGCTTCGTCACTTTGTTCCTCGCAATGACGAGTGAACCTTCGTATTTAGTATATCCATTTGAGGAAGAATTATAAATGAGTTGTTGCTGCCCACATTCAAATTCCGCCAACCGATTCTTTTCTTTTTTTGCCGGCCGCTACCGCAAACGTTTCGAGAAGAAAGGTTTTGAACCCTCACAGAAACAGCTGCTGGAAGGCCTGCAGCAGGCAGGTTATCAGGATGCAAAGATACTTGAAATTGGCAGCGGTGTTGGCCATTTACACCAGACCTTGCTGGAGCAGGGGGCAAAATCTGCTATAGGCATCGACCTCGCATCAAAGATGATCGTCGAGGCACGGCATTGGGCTGAAGAACGAAAACTGACTAACAGTGTTGAATATGTTGAAGGCGACTTTATGGAGATCCACGAGTCAGTACCAGATGCAGATGTCACCGTACTGGACAAGGTCGTTTGTTGCTATCCCGATGCAGACGGGCTGGTGCATACCTCATTAAACAAGACCGCACGTGTTTATGCCCTGACTTATCCACGTAATCGCTGGTATGTACGTTTCGTGATGTCAGCCACGGCTTTGTTCATGAAACTTGTCCGTTCCGATTTTCGTCCTTATGTACATGACCCTGAAATGGTTGAAAGCTGGATCAGGGATGCGGGTTTTGACAAGATCTACCAGGACAATAATCTTGTCTGGCTGACGCAGGTGTATGTAAAGACTTAAGTGTTACGGTTTACGGTTTAGGTGTTACGTAAACCGTAAACCGTAAAACATAAAACATTCTTTTCAATTACTTCGGCAGCAGGGGCAACAAACCTACCCAGACATTTTCCAGCACCCGCTTCTGCCCCTCCGCTGTCGGATGCGTGCGGTCTTCCTGCATCAATGATGGCTTATCGCCTACCTGATCCAGTATTTTAGGGACCAGCGGGACTTTGTGTTTTTGTGACAAACTCTGAAACAGGGCAGCAAAACGCGAATTGTAGAAGCCGCCATAATTGGGTGGCAGGCGTATTCCGGCGAGCAAAACTGTCGCCCCGGCCTGCTGGCTTTTGTTAATGATGCTGGACAGGCTTTTTTCAATTTCACTGAATGGCAGGCCGCGGAGGCCGTCATTGCCGCCGAGAGCAACGATTACGATTGAAGGTTTGTGCTGCATTAGTGCATCATCAAGGCGATTGAGTGCCGTGCGTGAGGTGTCGCCACTGACACTGGCATTGACGACATCGGCTTTATAAGATTTTTCATGCAACCGCTCTTGCAATAATGCCACCCAGCCTTCATCTGTATTGAGTCCCCAGGCAGCACTGATGCTATCACCCAGCACCAGGATTACCGGTTTTTCAGCACTGGCATGCGCCGGACTAAATTGTAGGATTAGCAGCGTAAAAATTAACAGGAGTGGTCGCAACATGGGTTCACAGCAGTCAGCAGGGTTTGTTCAGGCCATTCAACTGGGTAAGCGGGTCACCACATCTGAAGGTCGCTTGGTAATACTGGATGATATCAACTTTAGTATATCGGCGGGAACCTCTGTTGCCATACTCGGTGCATCCGGCTCGGGTAAGACCACGCTGCTGGGTCTGTTGGCGGGCCTGGATATCGCAAGTTCCGGTCAGGTAAAGATTAATGCTATCGACCTCGGTGAGCTCGATGAAGATGGCAGGGGTCTACTGCGCGCGGGGTCTGTGGGTTTTGTGTTCCAGAATTTCCAGCTGCTGGGTGGCCTGACGGCACTGGAGAACGTTATGCTGCCGCTGGAGCTGGCCTCCGCCAGTAAAGCGGCTGACACTGCAAAAGATATCCTTACACGGGTGGGACTAGGTGAACGATTACATCATTATCCCAGCCAGCTTTCCGGTGGAGAGCAGCAGCGTTGCGCCATTGCCCGTGCCTTCGCAAGCAGCCCGAAATTATTATTTGCAGATGAGCCGACAGGCAATCTTGATCAGGTCACGGGGAAACGTATTATCGATTTATTATTTGAGCTCAACCGCGAACAGGGTACTACTCTGATTATGGCTACGCACGACGAAGCGCTGGCTGAATTATGTGAGTCTCGTCTGCACCTGGAAGGTGGCCGGCTGGTGCAAGAATAATGTTGGCATTTTCATGGCGCATGTTATGGCGCGACTGGCGAGGTGGGGAGCTGAGGATACTTGCTGTCGCATTGATTATTGCGGTTACTGCCGTTAGTGCGGTAGGTTTTTTCATCGACCGTGTCGATCGTGGCATACAACAGCAAGCTGCCGAATTAATCGCCGCAGACCTGGTAATCAGCTCCGCTAAACCAGTATCAGCAGAGATAGCCTCAGAGGCGAAAACTTTAGGTCTGCAGACAGCAAATACCCTGCAGTTTCGCAGTGTTGCTATTAGTGGAGAAAAACCACAGCTGGTCGAGGTGAAAGCAGTGGGGGTCGGTTACCCGTTTCGTGGTGAATTGCATATTGCTGATGCCGCTTTTACGCAGGACCGTGTCACCGATACCATTCCTGCAAGTCATAATATTTGGGTGGAGCCTCGTTTGTTGCAAATGCTGGGGCTGAAGGTGGGCGATCAACTGCAGCTGGGTGCCATCTCATTTAACATCAGTCAGCTACTCACCTATGAGCCGGATCGTGGCGGTGACATGTTCAGTGTCGCACCCCGGGTCATGATTAATCTTGATGATATAACTGAGACACAGTTAATTGGCCAGGGCTCAATGGTTAATTATCGCCTCTTGATTGATGGCGAACAGCCGCTAGTAGATCAGTTCCGTAAGGAGATTAAATCGCGCAAGCTGCCGGATGAAAAAATCCTCAGCGTCAGTGATGCCCGGCCTGAATTACGTGTGGCACTGGAACGTGCACAGCAGTTCCTGAGCCTGGCTTCAATAATTAGCGTGCTGTTGGCAGGTGTTGCGGTTGCCACGGCAGCCCGGCGTTATGCCCATCGTCATTTCGACAGTGCTGCGATGTACCGTTGTTTCGGTGCCACGCAGAGAAAAATCATACTCGTTTTTAGTCTGGAAATGTTATGGCTGGCATTAATCGCCAGCAGTGTTGGCGTAGCCCTGGGTCTGCTGACCCAGGCCGGCATTAGCCAGATACTGGATAAGCTTTTTCTCACCAGTCTGCCAGCGCCGACACTGCTGCCAGTGGTAATGGGTTATGCCACCGGCATTATTTTATTGTTAGGCTTTGCCATGCCGCCATTGCTGGCACTCAGGCAGGTGCCGCCACTTCGGGTGTTGCGTCGCGACCAGGCACCGGTGTCCACTCGTGGCTGGTTGATATATGGCACCGTATTTCTCAGTATGGGCAGCCTGCTGTACTGGCAGGTGCACGACTTGAAGATGGTCGTGTCGGTGTTGGGCGGTATGCTGTTGACCATCAGCCTGCTGGCGCTAGCGGCTTATGGCCTTATTTATCTGCTTTCCCGGCTGCGCAAAAGGGTAGGTGTAGCATGGCGTTTTGGTCTGGCCAATATCGCCAGGCGCAAGTCAGACAGCGTGATGCAGATCGTGGCCTTTGGTCTCG
>DAOVWW010000155.1 GCA_030636465.1 Gammaproteobacteria bacterium | reverse complement strand
TTTGGTGGGTGCTGAGGGGATCGAACCCCCGACCCTCGCCTTGTAAGGGCGATGCTCTCCCAGCTGAGCTAAGCACCCGAGGGCGCGCTAGTTTACTGCATCTTTTAATGCTTTGCCAGCTTTGAATTTAGGCATTTTAGACGCTTTGATCTGGATAGTTTCACCAGTACGCGGGTTACGGCCTGAACGTGCAGCACGGTCGCTTATAGAGAAGGTTCCGAAGCCAACAAGAGTGACTGAATCTCCGCCTTTCAAGCTATTTGTGATTCCTTCAAATACTGCATCTACGGCACGGCCAGCTGCAGCTTTGGATATATCGGCTGCTTCTGCAACCATGTCTATCATTTCTGATTTATTCACTATACTTTCCTCTGATTCAAGGTTTGGTGGATTTATTAATATTAATATTTTCTTTCTGAAAATTAGGACTATTGAGTCCTTGTTTCGCCCATCATTTACTACGGCACAGGATTTTAACCATGCAAGGCACTAGTATTCAAGCACTATCCTGCTGAAAGGGGCTGTTTTTACGCACGAGACAGAAATAAATGCCATATTCTGCAGGAATACACAAAAAAGCCTCGAATATGAGACTTTTCTGCAGTTAAAATTAATGCCTGGTTACACCCTGATTTTCACTTTTTTTTCCTTTCTCTGAGCCACTAGTTTTCTTTTTTCCTGCCCTACTTTTCTTCGTTGGCACCGGCGCACTCTCTAAAGCGATCTCAAGAACCTGATCAATCCATTTCACCGGACGTATATCCAGGCCTTTCTTTATCACATCAGGCATTTCTACCATGTCTTTGGCATTCTCTTCAGGGATCACTACAATTTTGATTCCGCCTCTATGCGCAGCAAGCAATTTTTCTTTCAAACCACCGATCGGCAGAACTTCTCCCCGTAAAGTAATTTCTCCTGTCATTGCAACATCGGCTCGAACAGGAATGCCTGTCAATCCAGAAACAATCGCCGTGCACATGCCAACACCGGCTGAAGGACCATCTTTAGGTGTCGCACCTTCCGGAACATGAACATGAATATCATTTTTTTGATAAAAATCTGGAGCGATGCCCAGTGATTCGGCCCGGCTGCGGACAACACTCATAGCCGCCTGGATAGACTCCTGCATAACTTCACCCAGCTTACCGGTGAATTGCTGCTTACCATTGCCTTTTAGTACAACAGCCTCGATAGTCAGCAGTTCTCCGCCAACTTCAGTCCATGCAAGACCCGTCACCTGACCTACCTGGTTATGCTCTTCAGCTTCACCATAGCGGAACTGACGAACACCCAGGTACTTTTCCAGCTGTTTTGGACCAACGACTGCCTTCTTGCGACGCTTGTCCATTAACAGGTCCTTGGCCACCTTACGTGAAATCTTGGCAATTTCTCTTTCCAGGCCCCGAACACCGGCTTCGCGTGTGTAGTAGCGAACGACATCTCTTAGGGCTGTCCGTGAAATTGATAATTCCTCGTCTTTGAGACCATTATTCTCTTTCTGTTTTTTCACCAGATATATTTCAGCAATATGCACTTTCTCTTCTTCTGTATAACCAGACAACCGAATGACTTCCATACGATCCAGCAATGGCCCTGGAATATTCAGAGAGTTTGCGGTGGCGATAAACATGGTCTCAGACAGATCGTATTCCACTTCCAGATAATGATCGGTAAAGGTACTGTTCTGCTCTGGATCAAGAACTTCCAGTAATGCAGAGGAAGGGTCACCGCGAAAATCCATCGACATTTTGTCAACTTCATCGAGCATCAACAGTGGGTTTTTAGTCTTTACCTTGCTCAGGTTCTGCACAATCTTGCCGGGCATAGAACCAATGTAGGTACGTCTGTGCCCACGAATCTCAGCTTCATCGCGTACGCCGCCTAAGGACATACGAATAAACTTACGCCCGGTCGCCCTGGCGATAGATTTACCCAGCGACGTCTTACCCACACCTGGAGGCCCCACCAGACACAATATTGGTCCTTTTAGTTTTTTGACTCGCTGCTGAACCGCCAGATATTCCAGTATTCTTTCTTTAACTTTTTCCAGACCGTAATGATCCGCATCGAGCACTTCCTGAGCCTTGCCCAGGTTACTGCGCACCTTGGAACGTTTCTTCCACGGCACATTGACCAGCCAGTCTATATAATTTCTTACCACAGTCGCTTCGGCAGACATCGGTGACATCATTTTGAGTTTTTTCAACTCGCTGTCGGCTTTTTCTCGAGCTTCTTTGCTCATGCCCGCTTTAGTGATCTTATTTGCCAGCTCATCAAGTTCGTTCGGTGCATCATCCATATCGCCGAGTTCTTTCTGTATGGCTTTCATCTGCTCATTCAAATAGTACTCACGCTGGCTTTTTTCCATCTGCTTTTTGACGCGGCCACGAATACGCTTTTCTACCTGTAACAGATCAATCTCAGCTTCCATCACACCAAGAATATGTTCCAGGCGCTCGGTTTCAGCGCTGATTTCCAGTATCTGCTGCTTTTCTTCCAGCTTCTGACTCAGATGAGCGGCAATAGTATCAGCCAGTCGTCCCGGTTCATCAATTCCAGACAGCGAGTTCAGCACTTCAGGTGGGATTTTATTATTGAGTTTTACGTAGTGCTCGAAACTGCCCAAAACAGTACTCATCAACGCATCAATTTCATCATCACTGCTTGCTTCAATTTCTATCTGTTCAGGGACAGCCATGAAACATTCGTCAGTTTCAGTAAATTCTATCGCACGTGTGCGCTTACCCCCTTCGACCAGGACTTTGACCGTGCCATCCGGTAGTTTCAGCAATTGCAGAATACTGGCCATGGTGCCGATGGTATATAAGTCATCTTGCCCCGGATTATCATCAGCCGCATCTTTTTGTGCTAATAACAGTATCTCTTTGCCTCTGTCCATTGCCCTGTCCAGTGCAACGATTGATTTCTCGCGACCAACAAACAATGGAATAACCATATTGGGAAATACGACAACATCGCGCAAAGGCAATACTGCTACGCTTTTGTTCTCTGAAGAGAGTTCTTCGGAATTTACATTTTCACTCATTTAGATGTACCGGCCTGTTATGTCTAATTTTCGATTACGCTGAAAACGGCCTGCAGTGGTGCAGGATGTACACTGAAGATGGTGCCTACAAAGCTTAATTCAAGCCTGTAAACACGGATATTAACTATGGAATAAAACACACTGGCGTCGCCAGTTAAATAAGAGATTAACTTTTAGCTGCACCAACGGAAATAGCTTTTTCATCTTCGTAGATAAATAAAGGCTGAGCACCTTCATTCACTGCGTTGACATCAACAACTACTTCCCGGACACCTGTCATAGCAGGCAGTTCGTACATAGTCTCCAGCAAGGCATGCTCGAGTATAGAACGCAGACCACGGGCTCCCGTTTTGCGCTCCATGGCTTTTTTTGCAACGGCGCGCAGAGCATCTTCACGAATGGTCAGGTCAACACCTTCAAGACTGAATAGTTTTCTGTATTGTTTAACCAGGGCATTTTTGGGCTCTTTGAGTATGCGAATCAGTGCCTCTTCATCCAGTTCTTCTAAAGTCGCAACAATTGGCAGACGGCCAACAAATTCAGGAATCAGGCCATAGTGAACCAGGTCTTCAGGTTCTACGCCTTTAAGAACTTCACCAATTTTGCTCTCTTCGTCTTTGCCTTTGATGGTGGCACCAAAGCCAATACCACTCTTTTCAGAACGATCCTGAATAATTTTTTCCAGACCCGCGAAGGCACCGCCAACGATAAACAGAATATTTCGAGTATCGACCTGCAAGAATTCCTGCTGGGGATGTTTCCTGCCCCCCTGGGGTGGAACAGAGGCAATAGTCCCTTCGATTAGCTTCAGCAATGCCTGCTGTACACCTTCACCTGAAACGTCACGGGTGATGGAGGGGTTATCTGATTTACGGGAGATCTTGTCGATTTCATCGATATAGACAATGCCACGTTGTGCCAGCTCTATTTCATAATCACATTTCTGCAATAATTTCTGAATGATGTTCTCGACATCTTCACCAACATAACCCGCTTCAGTCAGGGTTGTTGCATCAGCGATAGTGAAAGGGACATTGAGTAATTTTGCCAGGGTTTCAGCAAGTAATGTTTTACCTGAGCCTGTAGGACCTATAAAAAGAATATTACTTTTGGCAATCTCGACTTCATCGGTGTCATCTTCATGCTTGATGCGTTTGTAGTGATTGTAGACCGCTACGGAAAGTATTTTTTTCGCGTCCTGCTGACCGATAACGTAACTGTCCAGGCGCTCTTTGATTTCGTGTGGTTTGAGGAAACCTTCGCTTTCCGCTTCCTCATTCAGATCAACATCAATTTCTTCACGAATGATTTCGTTGCAAAGCTCGACGCATTCATCGCAGACATAAACAGACGGACCGGCAATCAGCTTACGCACTTCATGCTGGGATTTCCCGCAAAAAGAACAATAAAGCAGCTTTTCGTCGTTATTATCTTTTTCGTCGTCTGACATCAATTATAGTCCTGTGTTCACTCTTAATAGACAGCAACTTATCAGGAATGAGACACTATTGGCAAGCCCTAAACCCTTTGTCTTTCGTGGTTTTTCAGTCTTTTTCCGGATCCACTCTGTCAGCTATCACCTTATCAATAAGGCCGTATTCCATAGCCTCTTCAGCTTCCAGGAAACGATCTCTTTCTGTGTCGTTCTCAATGGTGGAAATGTCCTGACCGGTGTGCTTCTGCAAGATGCCATTGAGGCGCTCCCGCACACGCAGGATTTCGCGTGCATGAATTTCAATATCAGTAGCCTGCCCCTGAAATCCGCCTAAAGGCTGGTGAATCATTACGCGTGAGTGCGGCAGGCAATAGCGCTTACCGGCAGCACCACCAGCTA
>DAOVWW010000153.1 GCA_030636465.1 Gammaproteobacteria bacterium | reverse complement strand
TCTGGATGATTTATGAATTTGCAAACAACTACTATTGCTGTTATCGGCCTTGGTTATGTCGGCCTGCCACTTGCCGTGGAATTTGGTAAGCATATCAGGACAATTGGTTTTGATATTGACGATAACAGAATAAAAGAGTTATCGGCAGGCCGCGACAAAACACTGGAAGTCGATGAAGCAGGCCTGAACGCTGCGATAAACCTGAGCTATACGGCAAGTGCAGATGATCTTGCTGCAGCAAATGTCTATATCGTTACCGTACCGACCCCGATAGACCGACATAAAAACCCTGATCTGACACCGCTACGCAAGGCAAGTGAGTTAATTGGTCGTTACCTGTCAGCGGATGACATCGTCATTTACGAATCAACCGTCTACCCCGGTGCGACAGAAGAAGTCTGTGTACCCATACTGTCAGAACAATCAGGGCTGGTTTTTAACCAGAACTTTTTTGTCGGTTACAGTCCTGAGCGGATAAACCCGGGCGATAAGGAACATGGCGTCACTACCATACAGAAAGTGACTGCAGGCTCCACTCCGGAGACGGCAGATTTTGTGGATGATTTATATAAGGCAATTATTACTGCAGGTACTTACAAGGCCAGCAGTGTCATGGTCGCTGAAGCGGCCAAGGTAATCGAAAACACCCAGCGCGACGTAAATATTGCCTTGATCAATGAACTGGCAATGATATTTAAGCGTATGAATATTGATACTGAAGAAGTACTCAGGGCGGCGGGTACCAAGTGGAATTTTCTTCCCTTTCGTCCCGGCCTGGTCGGAGGTCATTGCATAGGCGTTGATCCTTACTATCTGACACACAAGGCGATTGAATTAGGTTACCACCCCGAAATGATTCTGGCCGGACGGCGCATCAACGATGCTATGGGCAGTTATGTCGTCGAGCAGATTACCCGATTGATGACACAGAGCCGGATACATATTGTTGACTCGAATATCTTGATCATGGGGTTAACGTTCAAAGAAAACTGCCCTGATCTGCGCAATACCCGAGTGACAGATATTATTAATAATTTCTCTGAATTACATGCCAATATCGATGTTTATGATCCCTGGGTGGATGCGGATGAAACGTTTGAAGAGTATGGCTTTAGACCAATAAAAGAACCTCAGATGAATCATTACGATGCTATCGTGCTGGCCGTTTCTCATCGACAGTTTATTGATATGGGAGTGGAGGCCGTCAGAAAATTTGGTAAAGCTGAACATATTCTGTTCGATGTGAAATATATGTTCCCCGCAGATAAAACAGATGGCAGATTATGACTATGGGTGCCTCGATCAATCCGTGAATATCCATATTCCATTCCAAATCGCCCCTCTCTGCGTTAAGAATCTTCGCAATAGCTAGTGCTATTACGCGCGATCCTTGCCTTGATATGAACAATTTGGAACAAAATCTGAACTATCCAGAATTAATAGAGGCACCCATATGACATACCCGAAGCTAAAAGAAGAATTACAGCAAAATCGCCGCATCTGGTTAATTACCGGTGTCGCTGGTTTCATCGGTTCAAATTTGCTGGAGACGCTATTAAAACTGAACCAGACTGTTGTCGGCATCGATAATTTCTCTACGGGTCACCAGCATAATCTTGATGCAGTACAAACACAGGTCAGCACTGAACAGTGGCAGGGTTTTCGTTTTCTTAATATGGATATTCGAGATGCAGAGGACTGCATGGATGCCTGCAAGGATGTAGATTATGTATTACATCAGGCCGCACTGGGTTCTGTACCCCGTTCAATAGAAGACCCGCTGACCACCAATGCAAACAACATAGATGGCTTTCTGAATATGCTGGTGGCGGCCAAAGATAATGGTGTGAAACGGTTTGTCTATGCTGCTTCCAGCTCAACCTATGGCGATCATGCGGGATTGCCTAAACAGGAAGATACTATTGGCAACCCACTGTCTCCTTACGCGGTCACCAAGCTGGTAAATGAACTGTATGCGAGTGTGTTCAACAGGACCTACGGTTTTAAATCGATAGGGCTGAGATATTTCAATATATTTGGCCGGCGTCAGGATCCTGAAGGGGCTTATGCGGCGGTCATGCCCAAGTGGTTTGCGGCACTGATCAAGGGCGAAGAAACCTTTATAAATGGTGATGGCGAGACCAGCCGTGATTTTTGTTACATCGATAACTGCGTGCAGGCGAATTTACTTGCCGCGACGGTAGACGATGAAGCGGCCGCAGACCAGGTCTACAATGTGGCTTATGGTCAAAGAACTACACTGAATGAACTGTACCGCATGATTAGGGAGCGTGTCGCGACAGAACACCCTGCTTGCAGCGACAAAGAGCCGGTATACCGGGATTTTCGTGCCGGTGATGTGCGTCATTCGCTGGCGGATATCAGTAAATCAGAAGAACTGCTGGGTTATTCACCTGAGTATTCAGTTAGCAGTGGGCTGGATGAAGCGGCAAGATGGTATCTTGAGAATAGCTGAGATAATAGTGCAAGCTTAATGCAGGCTCCGGTGTTTTTCATTTTCCAGCGCTGCTAATGCTATTTCGTGATAAAAATGGGTGATACGTGAGAACAGGTCATTAAATTCTGGATGCTGTTGGCATAAGAGATGGCAATTTCTTGCTTCACAGCAGACACTGTCAAGAAAGTTGATATCGTAATCATCCAGCAGGTCTCCACGTAAGACCTTTTCATGCATGGCAAAAATACGTGGCAGCCGTTGTTGTTTCAAACGCAGCAACATCACCGTAATGATGCCATCATCCTTTGATATGTTGTTCATCTTCATCTCCTGGTAGCGGTCTGCCAATTTTTATTATGTAATATAGCTTTGCGGCAGCATCTACACCTATACTACATAACAATTACTAGTACTACCAGCCGCGAGAATATTGGGTTTGCCGTCAAATGAGCGACTTTGAAACTGAGATCTGTTTTGTTCGCAGAAACTGTACGCCTTATGGTGGAGCAGAGAATTATCTTGTGCGCCTGTCTAATTCCTTGACAGAACAGGGTTATACACACCGCTTGATCCATTCGAGACTTCCCAAATTTCTTCCTTCCTTTTTACGTGTAATGTTTTTCAACCTAAGTGTTTGTCTACACAAAGGCCAGCGATTTTATTTCTCGCTGGAAAGAATTAGCTGCCCGGATATTTATCGGGCTGGAGACGGTGTTCACAGGGAATTTCTCTTAAGTAAGAACAAGAGTTTTAATTTGTTGAATCCGGTCTATCTGTTTCTTGAACGCCGCTGTTTCAGCAATGCACGCAAGATAATAGCCAATTCAATGATGGTCAGGAACGATATCATCCATCATTACAACATAGATAGCAGTAAAATTTTCGTGATCTACTCAGGCGTTAAACTCGATATTGATTATGCTCTTGCTGGATCAGTTAGACGGGAACTATCTATTGATCCTTCAACACGGGTAATTCTTTTTGTCGGTTCTGGGTTCGTTCGCAAGGGTGTTTCAGAAATGCTGCATTTGCTGGCAAAATTGGATAATGATTTTTTTGCGATAATTGTGGGTAAGGACAAACACCTTCAACGTTACGTAACATTGAGTGAACAGCTGGGTCTAGCAGGGAAAGTAAAATTTGTCGGGCCAGTAAGAGATATCGATCGCTACTATATTGATAGTGATATCCTGATGCTACCTGCTCGCTACGAACCATTCAGCAACGTTGTGTTAGAAGCCATGCGTGGTGGTAATGCAGTAATTACAACTCGCCAGAATGGAGCTGCTGAAATTCTACAGGATGAGTTAATAATGGAAAGCAGTACTGATGAAAAAATATTATCAGTACTGCAGAAGTTGCTGGATCAGCCGGATTATCTGGCACAGATCAAACAACAAAACCTGGACACAGTCAGTGAATTTTCAATAGAAAAAAACGCTAGTGAAACACTGGCCCTGATTGAAGCAACGCTAAAAGAATCAGGAAAGTAGATTCTCTACAGCTGAAGTAACTTCTTCAGCATTGATTGCTGCCAGGCAGTCACTAATCTTGCCATTTCCGCAGCCATCAAGACCACAGGGTCGACAGGAATAATTCTGTGTAATTATTCTATGCGGCACCTGCCAGGGACCCCATGTTTGTTCATCACTGGGACCGAATAATGCCACGACAGGCGTGTTGACGGCGGCGGCGATATGCATTGGAACTGAATCAAGACCGATGAAGATACGGGCGTGTTTTATTAGCGCAGACAGCTCTTTTAGATTGAGCTGACCGGCGAGATTGATGATATTTAAGTCTGGGCATTGAGATATTATCTGTTTAACCACTTTAAGCTCAGCAGAGTCCGGTGCTGAAGTGAGGACTAACTTATGTCCCGAGTCATGCAGCTGCCTTAAAACCGCTGCAAAACCCTCTCGTGTCCAGCCTTTGAACATCCAGCGAGAGGTAGGATGCAGCAGCAGGTATTTCCCCGACTCAAGATCATGCTGTTGCATCAGGGCATCAGCTTTTGAGATTGCACCAGTACCGGGTTCCATCACCAGGCGTCTTTCTTCTATCGCAGGGTAAATACCAAGACGACGAAGGGCATCCAGATGTACCTCAACCGTGTGACGGGGTTTAGCCGGAACGCGATAAGTGTGGGTAAAGCTGTTTCTCCACCAGCGCCCACGTTTACCCGGATAGGACTGGGCGACGGAATAAGTGGGTTTTAAGCGGCGCACCAGGCGCACACCACGTGCATGTTCGGTCAGGTGTATGATCAAGTCGTAATGACGGTCTTTCAGGGTGCTGAATAAGCCCCGTTCCTGCTGCCACAGCTTAAGAATACTCTCTTTCTTCCAGTTGCGATTGATACCATGTACCCGGTTGATAGCCGGATGATCTTCCAGCATGGGGGCAGTCTCGGCATAGACCAGAGCAT
>DAOVWW010000226.1 GCA_030636465.1 Gammaproteobacteria bacterium | reverse complement strand
TTCGAGAAGGTGGCCGTACAGTTGGCGCCGGTGTAGTAACTAAGATTATCGAGTAAGTAACGTATCCGTTCAGAGAAACCCGCGTAGTTTAGGCTGTGCGGGTTTTGGTGTCTGGATTAAAGTTATTTTTTGGAATTAATATAGGCCAGTAGCTCAATTGGCAGAGCAGCGGTCTCCAAAACCGCAGGTTGGGGGTTCGATTCCCTCCTGGCCTGCCAGAATTTTCGGCAGGGAAATATGGATTGGTTGGATAGAGTTAAACTGATACTCGCAGTGCTGCTTGCAGCAGGCGGCGTGGTGGCCTATTACGTACTGGCGGATTACTCCGACCTGGTGCGTGTACTGGCTGTGGTCGTCGCGATTATTCTTGCCCTGGGTGTGGCTTTGTCGAGCCAGCCGGGTCAGTCTGCATGGGCATTTGTCCGTGCGGCAGACAGGGAAGTGCGCAAAGTGGTATGGCCTTCCCGGCGTGAAACAATACAGACAACAATGATAGTAGTCGTGATGGTAGTTATTGTTGGATTTTGCCTGTGGCTGATTGATATGGGTCTGGTTGCCGCATTGAGCAAACTGACCAGTTAAGGAGAGGCGAGTGTCAAAAAAATGGTATGTAGTTCACGCATTTTCAGGCTTTGAAAAGCGTGTAGTCTCATCCTTACATGAGCATATTGAGCGTGCAGCTATGGGCGATCAGTTTGGTGAGATCCTGGTGCCGACAGAAGATGTCGTTGAACTGGATCGTGGTGGTAAAAAGCGTACTACAGAACGTAAATTTTTCCCCGGTTATGTGCTGGTGGAAATGGATATGAATGATGATACCTGGCATCTGGTTAAAAATGTGCCAAAAGTGTCAGGCTTTATTGGCGGTTCGGGTAATACACCGACACCGATAACCCAGAAAGAGGTCGATGAGATTGTTGGCCGTATGCAGGATAGCTCGGAAAAGCCGAAGCCAAAGTATTCATTTGTGCCGGGCGAGATGGTGCGTGTCATCGATGGTCCTTTCCTCGATTTCAATGGCACTGTAGAAGACGTCAACTACGAAAAGAACAAGATGCGTGTAGCAGTTTCAATTTTTGGTCGCTCTACACCGGTAGAGCTGGATTTCAGCCAGGTTGAGAAAGGCTAGCACATCGCTTAGCGAGAAATGAATTATCCAGCCTGATGATTGATCGTCGTCAGGGTTGTTAACCCGGGGAGCCGTGAGGCGTTTGCACCCGATAAGGAGTAATAGAACAATGGCAAAGAAGATAGACGCCTATATTAAATTACAGGTTCCAGCGGGAAAGGCAAACCCTAGTCCGCCTGTTGGTCCTGCACTGGGTCAGCATGGCCTCAATATCATGGAATTCTGCAAGGCTTTTAATGCAGAAACTCAGGATATGGAACAGGGCATGCCGGTACCAGTCATCATCACTGTATTTTCTGATAAGACATTCAGCTTTATCAGGAAGACGCCACCTGCTTCAATTCTTTTGAAGAAGGCCGCTGGCATCAAGAGTGGTTCGGGTCGTCCTCATCTGGATAAAGTCGGAAAAGTGACCCGTGCACAGCTGGAAGAAATTGCCACTATAAAGATGGCAGACCTTAGTGCGAATGATATGGACAATGCCGTACGCATTATCGCAGGTAGCGCCCGCAGTATGGGCATAGAGACGGAGGAAGTTTGAAATGGCTAAAATAAGCAAACGCCGTCAGGCTATCGAAGAGAAACTGACACCGGGTCAGGAGCATGCTCTGGATGCGGCACTTAATGTATTGAAGGAATGCGCTACAGCGAAGTTTGATGAGTCTGTTGATGTCGCCATCAATCTTGGTATCGATGCACGTAAATCAGATCAGAACGTTCGTGGCGCAACCGTCATGCCTCAGGGTACGGGTAAAACTGTGCGCATCGCTGTATTTGCTGACGGCGATCAGGCCGAAGCTGCAAAAGCGGCTGGTGCCGATGTTGTCGGCATGGATGATCTCGCGGCAAGCATGAAAAAAGGTGACCTGGATTTTGATGTGGTAATCGCCGCACCGGACGCAATGCGCGTAGTAGGTGCTTTGGGCCCGGTACTGGGTCCTCGTGGTCTGATGCCTAATCCAAAAGTAGGAACCGTATCCGCTGATGTAGGCAAAGCAGTCAGTAATGCCAAGGCGGGCCAGGTACAGTTCCGTAATGACAAGGCCGGCATTATTCATTGTTCAGTTGGTAAGGCTAACTTCGAGACTGACGCCTTGATTGAGAATATTACTACATTGCTGGAAGCGCTGAACAAGGCAAAACCTTCTACAGCAAAAGGGCAGTTCATCAAGCATATGACTGTTTCTACCACAATGGGACCGGGTGTACGTGTAGACCGGGCATCATTAAGTCTTTAATGGTTGAAAGTTTAAAGGCATAAAAGAATCTGGTGCTGTTAGTGCCAGGCCGCAAGTCTATTATTTTTTTTGATAATGACGTGTGGTTGATAGGGCCGGTAAAGAGAGTTATTTAATTTATCGGATTGTCAAAGACCGCAGGAGTCAATGTGTGAAAACTTTTGGCTTAATTACCTGCGTAGATGGTTTTCCCGTCATCAGGATTTCCTGAACGGGTGCCACAAAACAGGAGTTTGTACTCACTATGAGTCTCAACATCGACGAGAAAAAGGCAGTTGTCGCTGAAGTGTCTGAAGTATTTAAGGGCGCAGAGGCAGCAATACTGGCCGAGTATCGAGGTTTGACTGTCACCGCGATGACGGATTTGCGCAATTCAGCGCGGGAATCCGGCGTTTACATTCGTGTGGTCAAGAACTCGCTGGCAAAGCGTGCAGTCGATGGTTCATCCTTTGAATGCCTGCAGGAGCATATGGCCGGTCCACTGGCTTATGCAATATCGGAAGATCCGGTAGCCTGCGCCAAGGTATTGAAGAATTTTGCCAAGGACAACGAAGAACTGATCATTAAGATCGGTGCGATGTCAGGCAAAATTTTAAGCGAAGGAGAAATAACCGCACTGGCCAAACTTCCAGGTCGAGATGAGTTACTAGCAAAACTGATGGGCACTATGCAAGCGCCTGTACAGACCTTTGTTGCGACACTCAACGCGATCCCCGGAACGTTTGTACGCACACTTGCCGCTGTTCGTGATAGCAAAGACAGCTAAACAAGGCACTTTTACATTTATTAATTTATTTATTAGAAATCAGGAGATTTCAAATGGCACTAACTAAACAGGAAATTATTGACGCAATCGCTGAAATGTCTGTACTCGACCTTTCTGAGCTGATTACAGAAATGGAAGATAAGTTCGGCGTAACAGCTGCAGCAGCAGTGGCAGCAGCACCTGCTGGCGGTGGTGATGCAGGCGGCGAAGTTGAAGAGAAGACTGACTTTGACGTCGTTCTGACCAGCTTCGGTGAAGGCAAGGTGGCTGTCATTAAAGCCGTACGTGCAGCCACAGGTCTTGGTCTGAAAGAAGCCAAAGGTCTGGTTGAATCAGCACCTACACCAGTAAAAGAAGGCTGTGAAAAAGCTGAAGCAGAAGAACTGAAGAAGACGCTTGAAGAAGCTGGCGCTAGCGTAGAGCTTAAGTAAGTTTTTGCGCATTTACATCCATTAACGGATGTTTGTGTTACAGGCTGGTGGCATTTGCCACCGGCCTTTAGTTGTTTGTAGGGTGTAGTGTAAGAAAAATCTTTCACAGCACCTGAATATTTGTCAAATACATCGAGGAAGATAGATGGCTTACTCCTTTGCAGAAAAGAAGCGAATTCGTAATAGTTTTAGCAAGCGCCCAAATATACTTGAGACGCCTGATTTACTGACGACACAG
>DAOVWW010000202.1 GCA_030636465.1 Gammaproteobacteria bacterium | reverse complement strand
CATTCAGTTTGTCTGAAAATATTCTGCAGCAACTGCGTGAACAGGCAACTAGCCTGGCACTGGCTATTGGTGTCCGTGGCTTGATGAATATCCAGTTCGCAGTAAAAGGTGAGGATATTTACCTGCTTGAGGTCAATCCCCGTGCTTCACGTACGGTACCGTTTGTTTCGAAAGCAACATCGCGGCCGTTGGCAAAAATTGGTGCTCGCTGTATGACAGGTATAAGCTTGGCTGAGCAGGGTGTTACGGGTGAAATTATTCCCGAGTATTACTCAGTAAAAGAAGCCGTATTCCCGTTTATTAAATTCCCGGGTGTAGACCCGGTACTTGGTCCGGAAATGAAATCTACCGGCGAAGTGATGGGAGTAGGCAAGACCTTTGGTGAAGCCTTTGATAAGGCTCAGAGAGCTGCTGGTGCCTGTATCCCGGAAAAAGGCAAGGCCTTCGTCAGTGTCCGTGATGTGGATCAGCCACGGGTAATCGAGGTTGCACGTTATCTTGCCGGGCATGGTTTTGAAATACTGGCAACACGTGGCACAGCAAAAGTGATTGAAGCTGCTGGGGTTAAAGTGAGTCAGGTTAACAAGGTGCGTGAAGGCCGTCCGCATATTGTTGATATGATCAAAAATGATGAAATTGATATTGTCATCAATACCACCGAAGGTAAGCGTAGCCTGAAAGACTCTTACACTATTAGACGAGAAGCACTACTACACAAGGTCACCAATTTTACGACTCTTGCTGCTGCAAAAGCGGCTGTCGAAGCGCACCGTGCGAGTAATGAAATTACAGTATATAAGCTACAGGATTTACATAAATCACTGCATTAGTTATCTGTAAGGATTAATATATGATCAATAATCAGGATGATATTTAGATGGAAAGTTTACCTATAACCTCCCGTGGCGCAGAGCGTTTACGTGAAGAGCTGAAACGCTTGAAGAAGGTCGAGCGCCCAAGGATTATTGATGCCATTGCTGAAGCGCGTGCTCATGGTGACCTGTCAGAAAATGCTGAATATCATGCCGCTCGAGAAGAGCAGGGTTTCATCGAGGGCCGTATCAAGGAACTGGATAGCTCGCTCGGTCTGGCGCAAGTCATCGATCCTACTAGCCTGGACACCGGTGGACGTATCGTATTTGGAGCGACTGTAGAATTATTTAACATTGCTACCGAAGAAGAAGTAACTTATCAGATCGTCGGTAACCTTGAATCCAATGTTGAGAAATCAAGAATATCAATCAGTTCTCCGATCGCCCGCGCCTTGATCGGCAAAGAAGTGGATGACGAAGTAGAGGTGAAAACTCCAGGTGGGGTTATCACCTATGAGATTTTGAGTGTCAAATACATCTGATTCAAAAGTGCCTGAATCAAAAGGCGTACTGTCGGTTGGGACCCTGGGCTTTAGCGCGGCTTTCAATCTTCAACGCGTCATTCTGACCTTCTGGGTAGGCGGCATGTGGGCCGTAGGTTATCTCGTTGTTCCTGAGCTGTTTAAACAATTACCCTCAACGCAAATGGCGGGAAGCATGGCAGGGAGTTTGTTCTTGCTGCTGGGGCAGGCAGGCCTGATTTGTACGCTGATACTACTGGTACTGTATTTCCTGATTGATCAGTCAAAATGGCGATTTGCTGTACTGCTATTAATTGCAGCGCTGATCGCCACAAATCTTTATATTCTTACTCCTGAAATTGCTGCACTACGGGAAACGGCAGGAGATGCCCTGCAAAAGGGGACAGAAATATATAGCAAGTTTGCTTTGCTACATGGGATTGCAAGTGGCCTTTTTCTGCTGGTCAGCCTGCTTGGTTTGCTGTTAGTGGTCAGACAGCCTGAAAAGTAAGGTTTGGAATATGCGTACGACAGTCGAACCTGCAGAAGCCCCAGGTTGTTGGCATGCGAATTGTAGGTGCGAATTCAATCGCACACCAAATGTTAGCCGGGTAACTTAATTTTATGCTCATCACTGGGGCGATAGATAATTATTACCTTACCTATCTGCTGTACCAGTTCAGCGCCAGTTTTCGAGCAGATCTCTTCGGCAAGTTTTTTACGCATATCTCTGTTGTCAGTAGATATTCTTATTTTTAACAACTCATGGTGATTTAACGTAGATTCCAGTTCAGCCATTACCGACTCGCTAAGACCAGAGCCGCCAACAGTCAGCATTGCAGATAAAGGATGCGCCTGTCCGCGTAAATAGGTTGTTTGTTTGCGGTTAAGAGACATTGAAACTCCGTATTTTTGTTAGCCAGAATCAGGGGCGAGCATTGTACAATGGATAGCGGAAATATTCTCATTGATAGATATAATTTAGGAAGATGTGATGAGTTCTGATAAAAAAAACCGTTTTGACCGCAACTGGATCCACGAACATATCAATGACCCTTACGTTAAAAAAGCAAAAAAGGAAGGTTATCGTGCCAGGTCAGCTTTCAAGCTGGAAGAAATTGATAAAAAGTATAAATTATTACGCCCGGGTTTGAACGTTATCGACCTGGGCGCTGCCCCTGGAGGCTGGTGCCAGTATGCACGCAAGCGGCTAGGTAAAAAGGATAAGATGATTGCCGTTGACCTGTTGGATATCAAGCCAATTACAGGCGTTGAGATTATCCAGGGAGATTTTACTGATGAGGAAATTCGCAAGCAACTCAGTCTGGCCATAGACAATCAGGGTTTTGATCTTGTGTTATCGGATATGGCCCCCAATATAAGTGGTATAGCACTGGCCGATCAGGCCAGATCTATAGGTATGGCCGAAGGGATACTGGACTGGAGCATTTCAGTTCTGGCTAAAGACGGTGCTTTGTTGATGAAGGTTTTCCAGGGCAGTGGTTTTGACCAGCTGAGGCAGGAAGTGTTAAAGCATTTTCAGTCTGTGGTGACCAGAAAGCCCGAGGCATCGCGCTCCCGCAGCTCTGAAGTCTATCTGCTGGCGCGAAAATTTAAGGGGTGATTTGTTGAATGAAGGGACCCGGACGAATCACCACCTGCTGTTTATAAGTGTTTTGTTTGTTTATAAGTGTTTTGTTATTGAAACGCGCTTAACAGCAAGGCAAAATAGAAGGTCTGAAACTTATTTATTTCATTATTGAGGCAGTAGTTTGAACAATCTCTCAAAGAATCTCGTAATGTGGCTGGTTATCGCTGTTGTGCTGATGACTATCTTCAACAATTTTGCCCCCCGCCAGGGTGGCGCCCCAGGCAAGCTTGAATATTCATCATTTCTTGCAGATGTAAAGCAGGGGCAGATCAGCAAAGTGGTTATCGCCGGTCGCAATATAACTGCTACCCGTCAGGATGGCACTACCAGCAAGACGTTTGCGCCCGATGACCCTGATCTAATCAATGACCTGTTGAAAAATGGCGTCATAGTCGAAGCCAAAGAACCCGAGCAGCCTTCATTGCTGATGAGTATCTTTATCAGCTGGTTCCCTCTGTTGCTGTTGATAGGTGTCTGGATATTCTTTATGCGGCAGATGCAGGGTGGTGGCGGCCGCGGTGCCATGAGTTTCGGTAAGAGCAAGGCGCGGTTGCTGAGCGAAGATAAGAATAAGGTAACCTTCGAGGATGTAGCCGGCGTCGATGAAGCCAAGGAAGAAGTAGGCGAGCTGGTTGAATTCTTGCGTGATCCTTCTCGTTTTCAGAAGCTAGGCGGAAAAATTCCTCAGGGTGTGCTGATGACGGGTTCACCGGGTACCGGTAAAACCTTGCTGGCCAGAGCCATTGCTGGTGAGGCCAAGGTACCGTTTTACACCATTTCAGGTTCAGATTTTGTAGAAATGTTTGTCGGTGTCGGCGCTTCACGTGTACGTGATATGTTCGAACAGGCCAAGAAGCATGCTCCATGTATCATCTTTATTGATGAAATCGATGCAGTAGGTCGCCATCGTGGGGCCGGTCTGGGCGGTGGTCATGATGAACGTGAACAGACATTGAACCAGTTATTGGTAGAAATGGACGGGTTTGAAGGCAATGAAGGCGTTATTGTTATTGCCGCCACTAACCGTCCTGATGTGCTTGATCCCGCGCTGTTGCGTCCCGGTCGTTTTGATCGCCAGGTATATGTGCCCT
>DAOVWW010000186.1 GCA_030636465.1 Gammaproteobacteria bacterium | reverse complement strand
AGAGTATAACTGATGTTGTGATCAGAATGACCGTGTGAGGTGTGGCGTTGGCTATTTTCAGCAGCTTTCCTTTATGTGATAAATCTTGCCAGAGATTTACTGGCAATTTTAAACACATCTCTGGATAAGCCAGTGTGTGCAAGGATTTTCTCCAGGGCCTGTTTCATTAGTGACTGGCGCTCTGTGTCCATACGTTTCCATCGACTAAGGGGCGTTAACAACCTTGCCGCTATCTGCGGGTTGAGGGCATCAATGCTGATTATGTACTCCGTCAGGAAGGCGTAACCCTGACCATTGGCTGCATGAAACTGGGATGGGTTAGCACTACAGAAAGTGCCAATTAATGCGCGTATTTTGTTCGGGTTTTTGATCTCAAAGGATTCATGCTTCGTTAGTTCACGTACTCTGTCGAGAGTGCCCGGTAAATGTGACATGGCCTGTACTGATAGCCATTTATTAACGACAAGAACATCGTTAGACCATTTGTTATAAAAATCCTCTAGCGCCTGTTTACTCTGAACGCAATCACGATTGGAAAGAGCGATGAGTGCACTCAGGCTATCTGTCATATTGTCTGCCTGCTGAAAGTGTTCAACACAGAGGTCAATGACATCCGTATCGGCAAGCTCCATCAAATAGGACAATGACAAATTCCGCATGCGGCGCTGGGCAACATCATGGGCATTAAAGTCATACTCAGCCCGGGGGGAGTTTTCTGCAAACTTTCTTCTGAATTGATCTTCAAGCGTTAATGCCAGGGCTTTTATAAACTGTCGACGCGCAGCATGAATGCCATCGACATCTACCACTTCCATATTGTCAGCAAGATAGCTTTCGCCGGGTAAGGTGAAAATTTCTGTGATCAGTGCAGAGTCGAGTTCTTTGTTGCCAAGGACGCCAGCATAAGCCTGGAAGACCTGTTCTGGAATCTGGTGCTTATTGTCTGAAATGATAGCCTGCATTTGCCCCATGGCCAGTTGCTGACCGGCTTCCCAGCGATTAAATGGATCATTGTCGTGTTGCAGCAGAAAGCAGAGTTCTTTAATTGAGCGTTGATAAATCAAGCGTACAGGGGCTGAGAAATCGCGTAATAGCGACAGCACCGGTTGATGGCCGGATGTTTTAATACGGAAGCTTTCTTCTTTTTTGTGTAATTCCAGAGTCCGGGTGCCAGCTGTAGACGCTGTTGTTTCATCAGCAAACTGGATCGGCAGATCATTGCCCTGCTCATCAAGACAGGCTATGGAAAATGGCATGTGTAGCGCCTGCTTGTTACGCTGTCCTGGGGTGTCAGGTATGTGTTGGCAGATATGCAGTAGCAGCTCTTTTTTATCTTCATCAAACTCAGTGCTAACCGTCAGTTCAGGGGTGCCTGCCTGGCTGTACCAGAGTCGAAATTGCTCCAGATCCTGCTGGCTGGCATCTTCCATGGCTTTTACAAAGTCATCAGTAGTGACAGCCTGACCGTCATGGCGCTGAAAATAGATGTCCATGCCACGGTGAAAGGCTGCTGCTCCAATCAACGTATGCATCATGCGGATTACTTCTGCACCTTTTCGATAGATGGTCGAGGTATAAAAGTTGCTGATTTCTATGTAATTATCGGGCCTCACAGGATGAGCGGTAGGCCCATCATCTTCAGGGAACTGATGGCCGCGTAAGACACGCACCTCTTCGATGCGCTTGACCGCACGTGAGTTCAGGTCAGCACTGAATTCCTGGTCGCGAAATACGGTCAGGCCTTCTTTCAGACTTAACTGAAACCAGTCACGGCAGGTGACCCGGTTACCCGTCCAGTTATGAAAATATTCGTGACCGACAATAGATTGTATGCGGTCATAGTCTGCATCCGTTGCGGTATCTGGGCGGGCCAGAACACAGGCAGTATTAAAAATATTAAGGCCCTTGTTTTCCATTGCGCCCATATTGAAATCATCAACCGCTACGATCATGAAACTATCTAGGTCATACTCAAGGCCAAATACTTCTTCATCCCACTTCATCGCCTGTTTCAATGAGCGCATGGCGTGATGGGTTTTACTGCTGTTGTGGGGTTCTGTATAAAGTTTTAGCGTGACATCACGACCGGAAGCGGTGCGGTAGCTTTCCTCGAGTACAGATAAGGGGCCGGCCACCAGAGCAAATAGATAACAGGGTTTGGGGTAGGGGTCTTGCCAGTAGGCCCAGTGACGATTACCAGTGCTGTCACCACTGTCTACAAGGTTACCGTTTGACAACAGTATTGGAAAGTCAGTTTTATCAGCCGTTATTCGCGTACTGAATCGTGCCATGATATCCGGGCGATCAGGAAAATAAGTAATACGCCGGAAGCCTTCTGCTTCGCACTGGGTGCAGTACATGCTACCTGATTTATACAGACCTTCGAGCTTGGTGTTTAGCTCAGGTTTGATATTGCAGACGATTTCAAGAATGAATCGTTCAGGCAACGAGCCTAGTATCAGCTGTTCATCGTTGACAAAAAATGATTCAGGTGTTTTAACTACGTCATCGACGGTGACAGAAATTAGCTCCATTTCCTGGCCATCGAGAACCATTTCTGCCGATGCTGGCACGCCATCACGACGATAAACCTTTAACCGGGAAGATACTTTAGTAAGCCCTTCCTGCAGGTCAAACTCCAGATCTACCGTGTCGATCAGGTAGTCGGGCTGGCGATAGTCTTTCAGGTGGATTGCAGAAGGTGTGGCATCACGCATTGGTAGTCTCTATGTGTTGTAGGAGCGCCGCCCTCGGCGCGATAAATCAGAGACTACCATTTTATTAAAACAGAATCGCGCTGAGGGAGGAGCCCCGGCAATTTTTATTGAGCTGTAGAGTATTCCATTACCTGGAAGTTATCTTTCCGACTTAGGTACCCTGGAGGCTTTTTTGCGCTCATGTTCCAGCAGCAATCTTTTACGGATACGGATGCTTTCCGGAGTGACTTCTACCAGTTCATCATCGTTGATGAATTCCAGTGCCTGTTCCAGTGTCAGCTTGATAGGTGGTACCAGATCGATGGCTTCATCGGTGCCTGAGGCGCGGACGTTAGTCAGCTGTTTGCCCTTTAGCGGGTTAACGACCAGGTCATTCGAGCGTGAGTGTATACCGATGATGCTGCCTTCATATACTTCTGTGCCGGGGCCGATAAAGAGTCGGCCGCGTTCCTGCAGGTTGAACAGGGAAAAGCCCAGGCATTTACCCGTACCATTGGCGATTAATACGCCGTTCATGCGTTGGCCGAAAACACCCGTTTTCATCTTTCCATAATGATCAAAGACATGGTACATCAGGCCTGTGCCCTGTGTAGCAGTCAGGAATTCAGTACGGAAGCCAATTAATCCACGTGCCGGTATAATATAATCCAGCCTGACACGGCCACGCCCATCTGGCTGCATATCAGAAAGCTCGCCTTTACGTTCACCGAGTTTTTCCATAACGGTGCCCTGATGATCAGATTCGACATCGACGGTGAGCATTTCATAGGGTTCATGTCGTTCGCCATCAACTTCATGGATGATAACTTCAGGGCGTGAGACACCCAGTTCAAAGCCTTCACGGCGCATATTTTCAATTAGTATCGATAGATGGAGTTCGCCACGACCGGAGATACGGAATTTATCTGGATCCTGAGTGTCTTCGACACGCAGGGCGACGTTGTGCAGTAATTCTTTCTGCAGGCGGTCACGGATTTGACGTGAGGTAACAAATTTACCTTCTTTGCCGGCAAAGGGAGAATTATTTACCTGGAAGAACATGCTGACAGTCGGCTCATCAACGGATAGCGGAACCAGGGCTTCTACATTAGCAGGATCACAAAGGGTGTCTGAAATATGTAATTCATCCATGCCGCTGAAAGCAATGATGTCACCCGCCTCAGCTTCTTCGATTTCTGTGCGCTGCAGGCCATGCAGGCCCATTATCTGTAATATGCGACCGTTACGCTCCTTGCCTTCAGTGTCGATTACTTTTACCGGGGTATTGGGTTTCAGCCTGCCGCGTGACACACGGCCTATACCGATAATGCCTTTATAGGAATCATAATCCAGTGCAGATACCTGCAGCTGCAGCGGGCCATCTACATCGACATCCGGAGCGTCGACGTGGTCGATGATCATCTGGAACAGGGCATCCATATTATCTGTCTTAACATTTTCATCAAGAGTTGCATAACCATTGATGGCTGAGGCATAAACGACAGGGAAATCAAGTTGCTCATCAGTGCCGCCGAGACGATCAAATAAATCAAAGGTCTGGTCCATGACCCAGTCAGGTCGTGAGCCATCACGATCAATCTTATTAATAACTACGATAGGCTTGAAACCCATGTTAAAGGCTT
>DAOVWW010000208.1 GCA_030636465.1 Gammaproteobacteria bacterium | reverse complement strand
TAAGTTCTAGAGCTAATGCTGCACCTGGCAGGTTTATACGCAAATCCCTCTGTAGGTGTAATGTGATTTCTACATGGCGTTGGGCTGTACCGGTAAAGCGCCAGTCAGCGGGTGATGAACCTGAAGGTGACAGCATTCCTTCTTCGACCATGTCTATAATGGTTTCAGCCTGCACTGTGCAGCACTGACAAAGGTCAGCCAGACTGAATTCAAAATATTCATCAAGAATTTCAATTTTTATGGATTTTTTAGACATTTTTATACTCCCATCCGACTGCGTGGATTAAAGCTCATTTCTTCCTGCATTCGGCGATACAATTCTTTTTGTTCTTCAGTTTTGGCTTCAGGTGTTTCAATCTTGAGTACGACGAATTGATCGCCCTTTATTTTGCCCGGTAAGCCGCGTCCTTTTAGACGTAATTTGCTGCCACTTTGTGACCCTGCAGGTATTTTCATTTCTACTTTACCTCCCAGAGTCGGGATGGAGACCTTCTCACCAAGGGCAACTTCCCATGGTGTGACTGGCAGATCGACATAGATATCGTGCCCATCTACGGAGTAAATTGGGTTGGGCAGTAGATCTATTTCCAGGTAAAGATCTCCCGCCGGGGCATCGCCTGTTCCAGCGCCGCCCTGGCCACGCAATCTGATACGCTGGCCCTGACGCACACCTTTCGGGATCTTTACGTTGAGAGTACGGTTGCGGTTGACCAGATGGCCGTTGGCATCCACTTCAGGCATTTTCAGGACGATAGCCCTTTCTGCCCCATGATAGGCATCTTCGATAGACACACCAACTTTCGCATGGTGGTCCTCTCCTTTCATACGAAATCCTTGTTGCTGCCCTTGCTGATATTGTCCTTGTCCGGCACGTCCGAACAGATCCTCAAAAAAATCACTGAAATGAGCCGAATTAGCTTCTGTGTAACCGCCGCCACTAAATTCAAAACCATCTTGCCACCCAGGTGGAGGCTGGAAATCCTGACCCTGCTGCCAGTTTGATCCTAGTTGATCGTAAGCGGTGCGTTTTTCCGGGTCTTTCAGAACCTCATAGGCCTCACCCACTTCCTTAAAGCGATCTTCTGCATCAGACTCTTTACTGACATCGGGATGATATTTACGTGCCAGTTTGCGGTAGGCTCGTTTGATTTCATCCTGAGTGGCATCTCGTTTGATGCCCATGAGTTCATAATAATCTTTGTATTCCATAAGAATTCCTTTTAAAGACCTTCCTTATTTGTGTAACTTGGCAGAAAGTTATAAGCATAATATATCCTAATAAAGATGGGGTTAATTATAAATTTAGCAACAATATATCTTGGCTGATGTAAGCCTGGGTTTAGCTGCCTGAGTGGGTAATTCACGAATCAGAATCTGTCATTAAATTTATAGATGATGTATTGTTTCGGCTACAGTTTAATTGGTTGATGTATGCTGAAAAATAATGACAAATAAGGCTCACACTACACTCGCTTCTGCAGCAGGATTATTATGGAAAGTAATCGAAAGCTATGATCAGGACCCAGAACCATATTTCCGTAAAGCACGAATTGATCCTAAATTAATCAACGATCCCAGCGCAAGATTAAGTCTCAGCTGCGTAGATAATGCTTATCGTGAACTGTTCAATTCGGTGAACGATCCGTGTATGGGGTTGAAGCTTGCCGGGCTCTGGCATCCTTCATACCTGGCATCGCTGGGGTATGCCTGGCTGGCGAGTTCAACACTTAATACCGCACTGAATCGCCTTGTTCGATATGTGCGTATCATCAACGATGCAATTTCCATCAGCCTGGAAGAAGAGGGTGATGCGCTGGTCATAACTCTCTCTTCAGATGACAGGGAGTTACCAAGTTACTATCAGGAAGATTCTTCAACAGCAATTTTAGTCAATATGTGTCGTGCAAATTATGGCAATGAGTTGAACCCTGTATCAGTGAGTTTTAAGCATGCTGGTTTATCCCCCTGCAGTGGTGATTATTATAGTTTTTTCCGTTGTCCTGTAGAGTTCGGTGCGAGCAGTAATCAGATTATTCTGCCACTTGCAGTCGTCAATAAACGTCTCTCCACTTCAAATCCACAGTTGGCGCAGATTAATGACCAGGTAATGATTAACTACCTGGCGGACCTGGATAAAGATGACATTGTTCAGCAGGTTAAAGTGGCAATTATTGATCAGCTGCCATCCGGCAACGTAACCGATGAAAAAATATCAGAGGCTGTATATACCAGTAAGCGAAGTTTGCAAAGAAAGCTGAATGAGCAGGGTACAACCTTTAAAACAATACTGACAGAAGTCAGAGAAGACCTGGCGCTGAAATACATTCATGACAGGAAGCTGACACTAACTGAAATATCGTTCATGCTAGGTTTTTCTGAGATGAGTTCTTTTTCGCGTGCTTTTAAACGGTGGACAGGCGAATCGCCGAAAGAATTTAGAAAGCTGGATTAATCACTTTGAAATAGATGTCTGGCCATGCACATTTCTTGTGCGCTATGGATCTAACTGCACTATATTGGCGCTGAGCTTATTGCCTTTAGTTTACAGCGCCTTCCTTATGCTATTGATTTAACTTAACTTTATATTATTATTTAGTGTGGCATTATTATTGCATAATCATATGCAAGTTAGTGTTCAATGACGTCATCGTCATGATTTGCTGAAAAGACAGCTAGGGTTCCGGTCTGTAACAGGATGTCTGGTCCGAGAGTTGTCGACCTGCCAGCGTTTTCGTTGTCTCGCAGGTTACACGGAGGGATAAAAGCCCGGGAGGAGAGCGTCAGATTGTTGTCGCATTGGACCTTCTGTAATTTATCTATATCGATCTAAAGTGTAACCATCGGAGAAAGTATGAAATCGCTAATCAAGAAACTGTTTATTGTTTTAATCCTTCCAGTAGCTTTGCTGTCCTCAACCTCTGCCATGGCGGCAGACAAGTATAAAGTCGCCTGGAGTATCTATGTTGGCTGGATGCCCTGGGATTATGGCAACAGCTCTGGAATCCTTAAAAAATGGGCTGATAAATATAATATTGAAATTGAACTGGTTCAGATCAACGATTACGTAGAATCTATCAATCAGTACACCACTGGCGGATTTGATGCCTGTGTAATGACCAATATGGATGCATTAACTATTCCAGCAGCCAGTGGCATAGACAGCACTGCACTGGTAGTCGGTGACTTTTCAAATGGTAACGATGCCGTCATTCTTAAAGGCAAGAAGGAGCTTAAAGACATCAAAGGCCAGAATGTTAATCTGGTTGAATTGAGTGTTTCACATTACCTGCTGGCCCGTGCACTGGAAACAGTTGGTCTTGCTGAAAAAGATATCAAAGTTGTGAATACTTCTGATGCAGATATGGTCGCCGTTTTTACCTCTGATTCAATTACTGCTGTCACAACATGGAATCCACTGGTAAGTGAAATAATGGCCATGCCGAACAGCAACAAGGTCTTTGATTCGAGCAAAATCCCCGGTGAAATTATTGACCTCATGGTTGTTAATACAGCGACCCTGAAAAAGAATCCAAATCTGGGTAAAGCACTGACTGGAGCCTGGTATGAAATCATGGAAACTATGCAGGGTGACAGTGCCAAGGCTATTGAAGCTCGCACCAGTATGGGTGCTGCATCCGGTACAGACCTGAAAGGCTATGATGCACAGCTGGCATCAACCAAGATGTTCTTCAAGGCCGCAGATGCGGTGGCATTCACTAATAGTGCTGAATTGAAAGACACCATGGCCAAAGTCGCGGGTTTCTCTTTTGATCATGGCTTGCTTGGTGATGGTGCACCGGATGCCGGTTTCATTGGCATTGAATCTCCTGCAGGTGTTTTTGGAGACAAGAGCAACATCCAGCTGCGTTTTGATCTTTCCTATAATCATTCGGCTGCCTACGGCAAACTTGTATTCAATAACAATACAGACTGAGATCGACGGGCTGGTATTTTTTTATACCAGCCCGTTC
>DAOVWW010000018.1 GCA_030636465.1 Gammaproteobacteria bacterium | reverse complement strand
TTGGTCATGCTGGCCACCCTGAAGTAGAGGGTACTATCGGTCAGATATCTACAGGCATTCATCTTGTTTAAACACCTGTAGATTTATGAAAACTTGATCTGGGTGATGTGAAAAAGCTGGCCTATGTTACGCAAACTACTCTATCTATTGATGATACTGCCAATGTGATTGCGGCCCTGAAACAGCGCTATCCACACATACAGGGGCCACGCAAAGATGACATTTGTTATGCCACTCAGAACCGCCAGGATGCAGTTAAAAGGCTAGCAGAACACTGTGCTATGGTTTTCGTCGTGGGTTCCACTAATAGTTCAAATTCCAACCGCCTGAGAGAACTGGCAGAGAAGAAAGGCGTACGGGCTTACCTGATAGATAATGCCAGTGAAATAAACCCTGAATGGCTAGAAAATGTAAAAGCTTTGGGTATAACTGCAGGCGCATCGGCACCCGAAGTGCTGGTAGAAGGTGTTATCGAAAGATGCAAAGGCCTGGTGGAATCAACGGTCAGTGATTTAACCGGCCCTGAAGAAAATGTTACGTTTGCACTGCCAAAGGCATTGCGTTAATTAACGAGTGCTAAGGGCACCTCTATTAAATCATGAACATTCATCTCGCATCCAAAATCGTCCATCTCTGCGTTAAGAATCTTCGCAATAGCTAGCTATTACGTGCGACCCTTGCCTTGGTATGAACAATTCTGAATGCAATCTGAAATATCCAGACTTAATAGAGGTGCCCTTAAAATGACTGCTAAATCCGATACAATAATTATAGGTGGCGGCATCATTGGATTGTTGACGGCACGAGAGCTGATACATGCCGGGCGGTCTGTAACCGTACTTGAACGAAACAATGGTGCAGGTCTGGAATCATCCTGGGCTGGCGGCGGTATCCTGATGCCGCTTTATCCATGGCGCTACCCTGATGCGGTTACAGCGTTGTCTGTTATTGGCCATAAAGAATACCCAAAGGTTGCCGCGGATCTATATAAGGCTACCGGAGTAAATCCGGAATATGTACGTTCAGGACATCTGATTCTAGATACTGATGAGTATGAACAGGCAAGTAGATGGGCCAGAGATTTTAGCCGAAAAGTTTCACATAATAAGAAAGCCAGTTTTTTTTCTCGAATTGGCAGTAAGGACATAAGCAGGATTGAACCGGAGTTATCTGAGAATTTTCTTAATGCATTCTGGTTCCCGACGATAGGGCAGGTACGTAATCCGTGCATGATGAAATCTCTTATCAAGGATCTGATCCTAAAAGGAGTGAAAATAATTCCTCATGCCAGTGTAGAAAAATTTAATACTTCAGCAGGAAAGGTTGTCAGTGTTGAAACTAGCATCGGAACCAAATCTGCAGAAAACTACTTACTGGCTGCAGGAGCCTGGTCTGCTACTTTACTGGAAGGAACGGGCATATCTCTTGATATTGAACCTGTGCGGGGGCAGATGATCCTGTTTAAAACAGAACCGGGCAGATTGCGCAGAATAATATTGAATAATCGCAAATATCTCATCCCTAGAAAAGATGGCCATGTCCTTGCCGGCAGTACGTTGGAATATGTGGGGTTTAACAAAGAAGTTACCGATTCAGCATACCAGGATCTGTGGCGAGCAGCGGTTAATATGGTGCCTTGTCTGGAACATGCACCGGTAATTAAACAATGGGCTGGCCTGAGGCCGGGTTCGAAACACGGGGTGCCTACTATCGACAGGCATCCAGAATTTGATAACCTGATTATCTGTTCCGGGCATTTTAGGAATGGCGTGATCCTGGGATTGGGTTCAGCACGATTAGCCGCTGATCTTGTAAAAAACCCCTTAGCAAATAAGTCAAAAATCAACACAGAATCTCCATATAGCATTCTGTAATAGCAGTTTTGAAATGTTTGTTTTCAATTATTAAATCCAGTAAAGTCCCTCACCCTCACAATACCCAGTTGATCTGTTGATAGTCGTACAGGCCGGAGTAGCTCAGTTGGCAGAGCAGCGCATTCGTAATGCGCAGGCCGGTGGTTCGATCCCACTCTCCGGCACCATTTACCGTAATTATTTATTATCAGGACAAGAGTATGGCGTGTCTTGTCAATTAATTATTCCATATTTAACTCATACTAGTTCCCGGAAAGAAATTAATAACACTTCTGGAGAAACTGGGATGGGTGATCATTCAGGGGCTGTCGATAGTAGTAATAGCCGGCGACCTTCGTACGATGTAGATAATACAGTTTGCAAGGTATGCAATGGCAGAAAATACACGCTGGTCGCGACCAGAAGATCGAACCAAACTTCTGTTGTGTATGACCGGCAGATTTGCCAGGCATGTGCTGCAGAAGAAAGTATAGCTGTTGCTGAAGTGAACCAGCAGACTCCATCTTCTGGCAAGAAAACTCTAAGAGGAACAGGCTATCTACGAAATAAAAAACGGCGCAGAAAAGAGGCAAGCAGGGAACCTCTGATCGATTCATGAACTAGTATCTTTCGCCTAAAACATCCAGCTTTTTCGTTGAAAATCTTCGCAATAGCTAGCTATTACGTGTACTTTCCGCCTCAAATCTGTATATTTTATATCGCAATCTACTTCGCTCAGAATTAATCAGAGGTTCCCTGGCATTCCGTAAACAGGTTTTACTACCGGCGGAATGATGGCTGACCCTCTTCGCTCTTTGCGGTATTTTTAGTTCGTTTAAGCTTTATTGATGAGCGACTCCGTTCAACCTGACGGGATTTTCTTTTTGCAGCCTTTTTCCGTTTGCTGTTGCTAGCTTTTCTATCCAGATCCTTGAAATAGTCATCCAGAATTTTTTCAGCTTTTTTGTGATCAGCTTTTTCGCGGGCTTCTATCCTTTTTACCTCAGCTTCCAGGCTAGCTTGTCGGATTAATGCTTGCTCATAGGCCTCCGGGTCAAAACTGTTTTCAAAAGATAACTGTTCTATTCTTTGGCTGCTTACGTCGGGAGGGCTGTCACCATAATGTATTTGCCCTGAATCATCGGTCCATTTTTGTATGGTGGCAGAAAACCCTGATGTACAGCTAAGCAGTAACACAGCAAGTATCAGTAATTTCATTCCAGATCCCTCCTTGGATAGTGGTATGAGCTAATTCTGTTCGCTAAGTATATTTATTATTCAGAGTGTAAAGCAAATCGCAATTAGCCTTTCAGAAGTTTGAAAGGTTCAGAGCAGACAGGGCGCTAGTTATAATTTCATCCTCAAGCCCATGAAAGTCATCCTGGTTAAATGTGGTTATACCACCGCAGAGTTCATTCCAGGCAAAATTTTCAGTCCAGTCAGGGATGTTGTAGTTACCCTGAAACTGTCTTGGCAGAATAATAATTATTTCAGGCAAATAAATGATGTTGTAAGCGATATTGTTTTGATGAAGATTATTTATGTATGCCCAGGAACGATCGTTATTTTCAAATACCTTGCATGAGACAGGGTAGGGTGTGCTGCCGCCATTATGCCGCCAATGGTCATGCAGTAGCGGCAAAGGATATTGCATACAAAACGTCTGGAAGTGCAAATGATTGATCGATGCTCCAGCGCCATAGGCATTATAGGCAAGACCTATGTTCGCAATATTTTCACCCAGCTGCCTGCACAAAGAACGGATGTAATTATGCATATCTGGTTTAAGAAACTGTGGATGGTTTTTCTCAGGTTCTGGAACGAGCAGGCCATGCAAAGTTGCAAATGGGAATTTATTGTAAAGCAGTTTCAACCGGGTGCCTGCGATGTCGCCTGACCAGAATACTTCCTTGTCCAGAAAAGATTTATTGAAGTGGAATGCCATTTCGTCAAAATCCTGTAACAAGCTGGAGATGGTTTCACCGGACATTCGCTTCGGTCGCAATGAACGCAATTGGTTGAACTGAAGTGCCCAGTTTTCAGTCTGGCGATATTCTGTAGTACTCAGGCTTTCAAACCCCATTGCAATCAGTTTCAATAATACCAGGATGTCGTCAGCAGCACCCGTTAGCTGCTTGCCCTGACCAAGTCGAATGGAGTAGTCCTGCTTAACCTGGTCAAACTTCTCAGCCAGACGGTGCTTGAATTTATTGAATATTTTCTCATCAAAAAGAGAATTTGCCAGTACCAGGATGAAGGGTCCAGGTGCTTCATCATCAAGCAGACGATCCAGTCCATTCTCAAATGCCGCCCGCAGTGATTCAGGTGATGCAAATATTTCGGGTAAGTCCATGATGTGTATTGTATCTTTTTTGTTTAGCAGGGCTTAGTTTGAAGCCATATTGTGTCATACCCTTATGAGAAGTACAGGGGTATAAGCGCTCACATGATATACTTGCATAGTTGATTTAGGGTTTTGTTTTTTGAGGCAAGCATGGAAATATACAAAAAATTTAGCATTGAAGCCGCTCACCGGCTGACCAATCTACCACCTGAGCATAAGTGCTCCAGGCTACATGGCCATTCATTCCAGGTGGAACTGCGTGTTAGTGGAGAAGTTGATGAAGAATATGGCTGGGTACAGGATTTTGGTGAAATAAAAAGTGTTTTCAAGCCAATATATGATCAGCTTGATCACCATTATTTAAATGAGGTTGATGGCCTGGGAAACCCGACCAGTGAAAATCTTGCGATGTGGATATGGCAGCGTGTGAAACCTGATCTGCCCTTGCTATCTGCTGTGATTGTAAGGGAAACTTGTACTGCTGGCTGTATTTATAAAGGTCCGGACTGACGAGGCAGCCTCTAATAGAGTGCAAATAAAAGATCTGAAATATTGAGGTTCTAAAAAATAGTTTCGTGGTGCTGCTGACTTATTGATGACATTCGTGAAAGCCCAAGTTCTTCCTGAGAGCTATCTCTACCCTGATGTTTTAATGAAATAATCCGAGACTGCAGCCCTTGCTTATCAAACAACAAAGTATCACCCATCTCTTCAAATGCAGCAATTAAGCCTTCGCCGGGAATACTGTAGAGTTCAAGAAATTTCATTGCCAGTGGGTAACTATTGTTTGCTTATTCAGTATAGGGCCGCTTATTTTACTGGGCTTTCTTTTATTCAACAATCTTAATTTTCTTTTCTCCTTCAGTAATGCTATTTATCAATCAAAGTCTGTTTTAAACTTCAGGGCATCTCTATTTATTGTTATTGCTCAGGATCATAGCCAATGTTTTATAAAATTCTCACAACAGTTGTCGTACTCAGTTCTATGTTGTGGAGTATGCAGTTTGCGATGGCCAGCACACTGGTCTATTGTTCCGAAGGCAGTCCGGAAACATTCAATCCCCAGTTAAGTACCTCCGGCACCACCTTTGATGCTTCTTCAAGACAGTTATATAACAGACTGCTTGAATTTAAACCGGGTACAACTGAAATTGTACCGGGCCTGGCGCTACGTTGGGAGGTCAGTAAGGATGGCCTGGAATATACCTTCGTCTTACGCCCGAACGTCAGTTTCCACAGCACAAAATATTTCACACCGGGCAGATTTTTTAATGCTGAGGATGTGCTTTTCAGCTTCAATCGCCAACGTGATACATCAAGTCCCTGGTACACAGTATCTGGGGGTGTTTACAAGTACTTTAATGATATGGGCTTTAATAAGCTGATCAAGGATGTGATCAAGCTGGATGATAATCTCGTAAAGATTGTACTGAATAATCCTGACAGTACATTCCTGTCCAACCTGGCAATGGATTTCTCTTCAATTTTATCAAAGCAATATGCTGATGCAATGATGATAGCGGGTACGCCTGAAAAGCTCGATTTGAAACCAGTTGGTACCGGCCCTTTCATGTTTGTGAAATATGAAAAAGATGCATTTATACGCTACCAGGCACATCCTTCTTACTGGAAGGGTATGGAAGAGCTCGACAAGCTGGTGTTTGCTATTACTGTCGACCCCTCGGTACGTTATGCTCGCTTACGTGCAGGCGAATGTCATGTAATGGCATACCCATTACCCTCAGATATAAAATCAATGAAGAAGAATCCCAGCATAAAAGTAGCTGAACAAGCGGGATTGAATACAGCATACTGGGCATTTAACACTCGCAAAGCTCCCTTTGATAACCTGCTGGTAAGACAGGCAATGAACTATGCGATCAATCGCCAGGCGATTCTGGACGTTATTTATAAGGGCACTGGTACCATTGCCTCATCAGTCATTCCTCCTACGATCTGGGACTGGAAGGGGCCTGATAATGATTATGTCTACAATCCTGATCGTGCAAAGAAAATATTGGCGAGTACTGGTATAGCTGACGATTTAGAAATAGACATATGGGCTATGCCTGTACAGCGGCCTTACAATCCCAACGCCAGGAAAATGGCGACTTTGATACAGCAGGATCTACACAAGGTCGGCATAAAGGCTAATATTGTCACCTATGAATGGGGTACCTATTTAAAGAAGTCCCGCGAAGGCGAACATCAAACGATACTGTTGGGCTGGACGGGCGACAATGGTGATCCTGATAATTTCTTCACCCCTTTGTTAAGTTGTGCAGCAGCTGAGACAGGCAATAATCGATCGTTCTGGTGTAATGAACAATTCAACAGCCTGATATCACTGGCACGTATTGAGTCTGACATGCAAAAAAGAAAAAAGCTGTATAAGCGTGCCGAGCTTATTTTCAAGCAGGATGCGCCCTGGCTGACTATTGCGCATTCAGTGCGTTTTCAGCCCTATTTAAGTAAAGTGCAGGGGCTCAAAATAGATCCCCTTGGCGGAATTTATTTTTCCGGAGTTAGCCTTAAGGGTGCCCTTAAGTAGCTCATTGCAAAAAACCCATGCTACAAATATTATTTCGTCGATTACTGCTGGTCATCCCGACTTTTATTGGCATCGTTGCGCTAACTTTTTTTTTGATACGCCTGGCACCGGGCGATCCGATCCTTTTAATAGCAGGTGAACATGGCGTCTCTGCTGAGAGGTATGCAGAGCTGCAACAGCAGCTTGGTTATGACCGGCCTTTATTTATTCAGTTTATCGATTATCTATGGCAGGTATTACACGGCAACCTGGGTCTGTCAGTAGTCACACAGACTCCGGTGCTGGAAGAGTTTACAAGCTTGTTTCCTGCAACTCTGGAGCTATCCTTGATCGCCATGCTGCTGGCAGTCCTGATCGCTATTCCTGCGGGCGTAATGGCGGCGGTTAAACGAAATACTATAATCGATCATAGTATTACTACCATTTCCCTGATTGGTTATTCGATGCCAATCTTCTGGTGGGCATTGTTATTAATATTATTATTCTCTGTTAACCTGGGCTGGTTACCCGTGGCAGGCAGATTAAATTTTCTTTACGATATAGAAGCCGTCACCGGTTTTATGCTGATTGATACCCTGATTGCGAATGACCGGGGTGCTTTTGTTGATGCCCTGCATCATCTCATCCTGCCTGCCATTGTGCTTGCGACTATTCCCCTTGCGGTCATCACCCGCATGACACGTTCTTCTATGCTGGAAGTGTTGAGGCAGGATTATATACGTACTGCCAGGGCCAAAGGTGTGTCTGAGTTTTCGGTCATTTTCAAGCATGCCCTGAGAAATGCCCTGATTCCTGTGATTACTGTAATAGGCCTGCAAACAAGCATACTGATGACCGGTGCAATACTGACGGAAACCATTTTTTCCTGGCCGGGGATTGGTAAATGGCTACTGGAAGCTGTCTATCGCCGTGACTATCCCGTTGTACAGGGTGGTGTCCTGTTAATTGCCGGACTGGTTATTCTGGTCAATGTGCTGGTGGACATGCTTTATGTGCTGGTTAACCCCCGTTTGCGTCAGTAGTGACGAATAGAGGAACAAGAAATAATTACTTCCCGTGAACTTTATGAGCTTAGCCCCTGGCAGGAAGCCTGGCTAAAGTTGCGCTCAAACCGTGTTGCTATTGCAGCACTGCTACTGCTGATTACGATGATTATCTGTGCCGTCCTGGCACCCTTTATTGTGTCTCATGACCCCAATGAACAGTATACTAGCGTATTACTTTCACCCCCATTCTGGGTCGAAGGCAGCCATGCTGATTTTATCCTGGGAACTGATGACCTGGGCAGGGATATGCTCTCCCGCCTGATCTATGGTGCCCGCTATTCATTGTTCCTTGGTTTGGCAATCGTCGTCATCGCTCTTTTTTCTGGTGTGCTTATTGGTGCTGTGGCAGGTATGAAGCGTGGCATCATCGAGACTGTAATTTTACGTCTGATGGACATCATGCTGGCGATTCCAGCCATACTCCTGGCCATTGTTATTGTAGCGATACTCGGTGCCAGTTTGATTAATGCTGCCATTGCAGTCAGCATTGTTCTGTTACCACATTTTGTACGCATTACCCGGGCAGCGGTGATAACAGAACTGAACAAGGATTATGTGCTGGCCTCACAACTGGATGGCAGTAAAGGCAGTAGGCTATTCTTTCAAACGCTGCTGCCAAATATTTCTTCACCGTTAATAGTCCAGTCCACGCTATCTTTTTCCAACGCCATACTGGATATAGCGGCACTGGGGTTTCTTGGCCTGGGCGCTCAGCCACCGACACCTGAATGGGGCACTTTGCTATCGACATCCCGTGAGTTTATAGAACTTGCTCCCTGGACCGTGACCTTACCGGGGTTGGCTATTTTAATCACTGTACTTGCCAGTAATTTGTTAGGTGATGGTTTACGTGATGCCCTGGATCCAAGAATAGAGAGCAGCACATAGAAATCATGAACAACCATCCCGGTTTACTTAAGCAGAGGCTCCTTAATGTAGAAAATCTCAGCGTTGATTTTCAGATACGCGGCAGAACTGTTACAGCAATTGAATCTGTTGATTTGAATGTCCAGTCTGGCGAGACTGTTGCTATCGTAGGAGAGTCAGGATCAGGTAAAAGTGTGACCTCATTAGCGATTATGGGTTTAATCAGGAAACCTGGAGTTATTCGCACCGGCACGATCAGCTTTAATGGAGAAGACCTGTTAGCGCTGCCCGTTCGAAAACGAAGGAAATATCTGGGTAAAGACTTATCAATGATTTTTCAGGAGCCTGCTGTCAGTCTCAATCCTTCATTCACAATAGAAAACCAGATAACAGTAGTTCTGAAACTGCATGATGATTTGAACCGTTCAGCCCGCCATGATAAGGCGCTTGCCCTGTTAGCCGAGGTTGGTATTAGTGATCCTGACAGCTGTCTGAAATCGTGGCCACATCAATTGTCCGGTGGCATGAACCAGCGTGTCATGATTGCCATGGCAATCGCATGTAACCCCTCATTGTTGATTGCAGATGAACCAACGACGGCACTGGATGTTACGGTACAGGCACAAATACTTAATTTATTACAAAAGCTGCAACATAAAAATAATATGGGCATGGTTTTTATCACGCATGATTTAGCCATCATCCCGGATATTGCGCACAGGGTGGTTGTAATGTATGCCGGACAGGTAGTTGAGAGTTGCCTGGTTACAGATCTATTTCAACAGCCTCAGCACCCCTATACGGAGGCCTTGTTGAGAAGTTTGCCGGCCTCACACAAGTATGGGGATGAACGGCTTTACAGTATTAAGGGGGCACCACCAAAAGCCGGGGAGGTATTGATTGGATGCCGTTTTTATAATCGCTGCAACTATGCAAAACGTCATTGCAACAGGGAACACCCTGAATTAATAAAGACAGATGCGTCCAGTTCTTCTGTGCGTTGTTTTTATCCGTTACGTAATGTGGCGGCATCACCTGTCGAGTCGACTTAATGCCAGCATTGCTTGAAATAAAAAAGATTTCAAAGTCTTATCCGCTGAAGAGCGGGGTTTTCGGTAGCAGCACTGTACAGATCCTCAGCGATATTAGTTTTGTGCTGGAATCAGGGCAAATACTAGCGGTTGTCGGTGAGTCAGGTTCAGGTAAGTCAACGCTGGCCCGGCAGCTGGTAAACCTGGAACAGCCGGAACAAGGTGGAATATTCCTGCAGGGTAAATCATACGCTGCTATTCCTGATCTGCAAAAACGTACCAGGATGATTTTCCAGAACCCGGCTGCTTCATTAAACCCACGTAAACGTGTGTTCCAGCAGCTGCAGGAGCCTCTGAGAAATTTAACTGATGTATCTGCTTTAAAACAGAGTGATGTGATCTATGACTGCCTGCAACGAGTGGGTCTGAGTAAATCTCAGGCCCAGTTATACCCCCATATGCTATCTGGTGGCCAGCGTCAGCGCGTAGCGATTGCCAGGGCTATAATCGTCAATCCACAGGTGATAGTAGCAGACGAAGCGGTCTCCGCTCTCGATGTGTCTATACAGGGTCAAATCCTCAATTTGATTCTGGATTTGCGGGAAGATATGGGTATGTCCTGGCTATTCATTAGCCACGATATCAGTGTCGTTAAACTGATAGCAGATACCGTGCTGGTATTATTTGCCGGCAGAGTGATGGAATTCGGTCCCGCTAAGCAGGTGCTAGAAACGCCGTTACACCCCTACACACAAAAACTGATGCAGAGTGTCCCGGATCAGGAATTAAGTAATCCGGTATTAATTGACAAAGAGTTAGTTTCGACTGATGTGGGCTTGATCAGTCGGGATGAGGCTGTGTTGGATTCTGCCTGTGTATACCTGGCACGATGCTCAATAGCAGATAAACGCTGTCATGAAATAATTCCACCCATGATTAATTTGGGTCAACGTTCCGTGGCATGCCTAAAAGCATAAGGGCACCTCTATTAAGTCTGGTTATTTCAGATTGCATTCAGAATTGTTCATGTCAAGGCAAGGATCGCACGTAATAGCTAGCTATTGCGAAGATTCTTAACGCAG
>DAOVWW010000219.1 GCA_030636465.1 Gammaproteobacteria bacterium | reverse complement strand
CAGCAACTGCTGAATAGACGACTTCATGTCAGATGAGGTGATATCCTCGGCAGTGGACGTGATCCAGTGACAGAATTGTCTTAATGATGCCAGCTGCTTCCCTGCAACGCGACTATCCAGGGCCAGATGCGAGGTTGCCGCAAACATACTAATGCCTTTCTCAGTAGCATACTTACCCAGCTTCTCCAGCGTCCCCGGCCCTATTCCCCTGCGCGGGGTATTTACAATTCGGAGGAAGGCGCTATCGTCATCGTGGTTTGCTACCAGACGTAAATACGCCATCACATCTTTCACTTCAGTACGATCGAAAAAAGACAGGCCACCGCTAATAAAATATGGAATTCGCTGTTCACGCAAAATCTTCTCAAATACCCGGGCCTGAAAATTGCCACGATAAAGGATGGCATAATTATTGTAACTCAAGCCCTTCTGAAAACGGTGTTGCATCAGAGCAGCGACAACTTTCTCGGCCTCATGCTGCTCATTCTTTGCTTCCAGTATCTGGATCGGGTCACCATAACCCAGCTCACTCCAGAGCGCTTTTTTAAACTTGTGCGGATTGTTATCAATGACATGGTTAGCGGCCTTCAAAATGCGCCCCATGGAACGATAGTTCTGCTCCAGCTTGATCACATTCAGATCATGAAAGTCCAGAGATAGCTGAGAGAGGTTTTCTGCCTCGGCCCCACGCCAGGCATAAATAGATTGATCATCGTCACCCACTACAGTCAGATTGCCGCGTGCGCCAACCAGCATTTTCACCAGCTCATACTGGGCGGTATTGGTATCCTGGTATTCGTCTACCAGCAAATAATTTATCTGCTGCCGCCAGCGCTCCAGTATCTCCGGATTGTTTTTCATCAACACACCGGGTTTGCTAATCAGGTCATCAAGATCTAATGCATTGCAGGCGTGCAACTGGCGCTCATAGGCAGGATAGACACGTGCAGCCGCAAGGCTGACCGGGTCACCTTCTGCCATTTCACTGGTAATTTGGTCGGGTAATAAAAAGGCATTCTTCCAGCTGGATATTTTGCTTAGGACATTTTCCGGGAATTTCTTATCTGAACTCTGCTCGGAGCGCATCAATTCTCTAAGTATGACCAGCGCGTCGCTTTGATCAATGATAGAGAATCCTTCCTTGTAATCCAGTGCTGCATATTCTTTACGCAGAATATTCAGCCCCAGGGTATGGAAGGTCGAAATGGTCAAGCCCCGTGAGCCTACACCTTTTAACAAGCCCTTTACACGAGAGCGCATCTCTCTTGCGGCTTTATTGGTAAAAGTGACGGCAGTAATTTTACGCGGCTGCATACCCCGCTCGCGAATTAACCAGGCAATCTTGCTGGTAATAACGCCGGTTTTGCCACTGCCTGCACCTGCCAGCACCAATAAAGGACTGGAAACATGGCGTACGGCTTCACGCTGTTGGGGGTTTAATTTGGATAACACAATTTGCTCTGAGTGGAACTAAAAAGGACAGGATACATTGTACGTCCTCTTGGTAAGAGTAACAGCCCTTACTTTCGGGATATGGTAATCTTAAGGGCACATCTATATAAGTCATGAATCATCATCTTACATCCATAATCATCCATCTCGGCGTTAAGTATCTTCGCAATAGCTAGCTATTACGAAGTATATGGACATACAAGTGCCGTGATGACAGGATGTCATTGAACGGCCGTGCGATCCTTGCCTTGATATGAACAATTCTGAATACAATCTAAAATATCCAGACTTAATAGATGTGCCCTTAATTGTTTTTCAATACAGGTAAAATAAAAATGTCAGCAAAAATCACAGATTCCGGACTCAAATATGAAGACATCACCGAAGGTGATGGCGATACAGCAGAAGCAGGACAAATGGTTACCGTCCATTACACCGGCTGGTTAACAGACGGCAACAAATTCGACTCCAGCAAAGACCGCAACGACCCTTTCAAGTTCAAGCTAGGAGCGGGTAACGTGATCCGCGGATGGGATGAGGGCGTTGCCGGCATGAAAATAGGCGGCATACGCAAACTGACCATTCCTGCCAATCTGGGATATGGTGCTCAAGGTGCCGGAGGCGTTATTCCTCCTAATGCGACACTAGTGTTTGAGGTTGAACTACTAGGACTAGATTAATACTTCGTTTACGGTTTACGTAAAACCTAATACGTAAACCGTAAACCAGTCTTTTAAAGAGAAGCCACCTTTGGAAGGTTATGCAGAGCTCGTTCTATCTCTGCTTCAGGATATTCATAATCCACCAGTTCACCCGCGAAATATTTATCATAAGACGCCATATCAAAATGACCGTGGCCGGACAGGTTGAAGAACAGGGTCTTTTCCTCAGCACTTTCCTTACAGCGCAGCGCCTCATCAATTACCGCGCGAATCGCATGATTTGATTCAGGGGCAGGCACTATGCCTTCAGAGCGGGCGAAGGTCACACCAGCTTCAAAAGTTGCAATCTGTGGTACCGCTATAGCCTCGATCAAGCCTTCCTTATACATCTGGGAAACCAGCGCTGAATCACCGTGATAACGAAGACCACCGGCATGAATACTCGGTGGAATAAAATCATGACCCAGGGTGTATTGCAGCATCAAAGGTGTCATGCCCAGGGTATCGCCGAAATCATAGGCATAATGCCCACGAGTCAGTGTCGGGCAGGAAGTCGGTTCAACGGCTACCAGTCTCACATTCTTACCAGCTGCCTTGTCAGCAAAGAACGGGAAGGCAACACCGCCAAAGTTTGATCCACCGCCACAGGGTGCGAAAATCATGTCCGGATATTCGCCAATCTTTGCAAATTGTTTCTGCGCTTCCTGACCGATGACTGTCTGATGCAGCAAGACATGATTCAACACTGAACCCAGTGCATAGTTGGTATCGTCGCGAGACGCCGCTTCTTCAACGGCTTCAGAAATCGCGATGCCTAACGAACCCGGCGAGTCGGGATCAGCAGCCAGGATCTGGCGACCAGCATTGGTCAGGTCTGAAGGACTGGCAAACACATCAGCACCCCAGGTTTGCATCATTGAACGACGGAACGGCTTCTGGTCATAGCTGACTTTAACCATAAATACGCGTACATCAATACCGAACATCTGCCCGGCTAATGCAATTGAGCAACCCCATTGCCCTGCACCGGTCTCGGTTGTCAGCTTGGTAATGCCGGCCTGCTTATTGTAGTAAGCCTGTGCCACCGCGGTGTTCGGCTTGTGTGAACCAGCAGGGCTCACACCTTCATATTTGTAATAAATTTTTGCCGGTGTACCCAGTGCTTTTTCCAGCCTGTGTGCTCTGAATAAAGGGGATGGACGCCACATCTGGTAGATTTCACGAACCTCTTCCGGGATCTCTATCCAGCGTTCTGCAGAGACTTCCTGCTCAATTAGTGCCATCGGGAACAATGGAGCCAGTGCTTCGGGACCTATGGGCTGACCGTCAGGACCAAGTGGTGGAGCCGGTGGATTCTGAAAATCACTAACGACATTGTACCAATGGGTAGGTATCTCTGATTCATCAAGCAGTATCTTAGTTTGTGTCATTTATTTATTCCCCTGGAAGTTTAAATTTTTATATCTTTATCCTAAAAACAGTTTGTAAGCCGGGTTGTCCGTCTCCTCAACATAGCTATATTCTATTTCTTTAAGAAAGGCCCGGAATGCTGTCTTTTCAACTGGCGGGATCTGCATGCCGATCAGAACACGACCGAAGTCGGCACCATGATTACGGTAATGAAACAGGCTGATATTCCAGTTTTTACCCATCTTACTCAAGAATCCCAGCAATGCTCCCGGCCGTTCAGGAAAACGAAAGCGGAAGATGCGCTCATTTTTCACATCTCCAGCATGCCCCCCGACCAGATGACGCAT
>DAOVWW010000065.1 GCA_030636465.1 Gammaproteobacteria bacterium | reverse complement strand
GAGCTGTATATAGTCATGCCAGCACCAAGGGCCAGTCCCAGGGCAAACACTACAGCTACTCGTCTTTTATCTGTCATTCCAGTCTCCAGTAATTCTGATCTCAATCGATCAGTTATATGGTTTAGTCAGCTATCAGGCGTGATAGTTTCAGCCTGACAATTCTCAATCTGTATGATATCAATTCATCTCAGGATAATGCACGCGTTTCGCACACAAATTCAGCGTCGAGCCCAATGCAGGGGGTTTTGTGGTCTACCCTTATAACGTATCTCAAAATATAGACCCGGCTTATTACTACCACCACTTTTTCCCATAGTCGCTATTGTTTGCCCAGTTAACACCCAGTCGCCTTCCTCAACTAGCAAAGATTCATTGTGCCCATACAGGCTAAGATATGAATCACCATGGTCAATGATCAATAATAGCCCAAAACCACGCATCCAGTCAGCATAAACCACACGACCTGTATAAATTGAATTAATCTCAACACCCAGCTCGCCGCTGATTACGATACCTTTCCAGCGTAAATTACCTATTTTTCGCCGAGTTCCGTAGCGGACCCTGATTTTATTTTTCACCGGTAAATTCAACTGCCCCCTATAATCCCGGAAACTCGACTCAACTCGTTCTTCTTCCAGCAATTCATCAAGTAATTCACCCAGCTTCTCAATCAAACCCAACAATTCCTGCTCGTCCTGAAGCATACGCTGGATCTGCTGCTCATCACTTGCCTGCTCATTATGTATGACCAGGACGGCCTTTTCCTGTTCTTTATACGCAGCATTCAGGCTTTGCCAGCGCGCACGCTCATTTTTAATCAGCACTTTCATCTCTGCTGACCTTTTTTGAATCGCGGTTTTCAAGTCAAGCAATTGCTCTAAGTGCGTATTGATTTGATTGATAATTCGAACTCGGCTCTCTGTCAGGTATCGATAATAAACCAGCATACGCGACACTGCTGCAGGGTCCTGCTGGTTCATTATTAGCTTGATATATTCTTCATGACCAGAAATATATGCAGATCTCAATTGCTGCGAGAGCAAGACCTGCTCGCCTTCCAGGCTCGCCGTGGTAACCCTCTTTTTTATCTGTAAATCAGATAATTCATCATGGATTTCACTTTTGCGCCTGTCCAGATCGCGCAAATTGCTGTTGATCCCATCAATCCGTAAATCAACGTCTTTCAGGGCCGCATCCTCTTTATCAAGCTTAGATTGCCTGTTCCTCATTGCCTTCTGTAACACAGCAATTTTTTCATTCAATGCAGTAAGTTCAGCTTTTTTCTCGGCAAGCTCACGCTCCTCCGCCAACGATGGTTCAGGAAAAAACATTAAAGCAGCTGAAAAAAGAAGAAAAATGCGACCATATGTCGATATTTGGAGCAAAAGTGTTCGCATCAGTTTAAAATTATGTATAATTATCTGTTAATATTGTAATGTTTTAGCTTCATGGATGTCGCGTCACAAAAAAGTCGGTTAAATTAAACACGAGAAAGTATTTTTATGAATGAAGAAGCTCCATATAATGACATGATTATCCAGAAGGATGAAGATATTGATATAGCATCCCGCGCCTTAAAAGCCATGGCCCACCCGTTACGCCTCAAGATTCTCTGCATACTCGGCACGGCATCCGGTAAAAGTCACGAAATAAGTGTTCAGGATTTAGTGGAAAGAGTTGGAACATCACAAAGCAACATTTCGCAACATCTCTCAATACTACGCGACAAACACATCCTGGTCTCGCGCAAAGATGCAAATAAAGTGTACTACCGCATAGGAGATGAAAGCATTCTCCACCTTATAGCGGCCATGCAAAAAGCATTCTGCTCTAATCCACTGCGCTAGATTTCCTGGACTAGATTACCCCCTTTTTTGTATTAATTATTTTTTTGATTCTGGATATCTTATGGAATTCATCACTCTGAACTGGGAACTGATTGCAGGAATATTTTTCGTTATATTCATGTTGCTTTTTGAGCCCCTGCGCATGCGCATGAGTGGCATAGAAACCGCCACCGTTTTTGATGCCGTCTCACTCTCCAATCACAAAGATGCAATATTTGTAGATGTACGTGAAAGCAAAGAAATGGCAGCCGGCATAATCAACGGCGCCTACCGCGTACCGCTATCATCTTTTGATAAAAGCAGCACACAGCTGGACAAGTACAAGGATAAACCTGTCATAGTGTATTGTCGATCAGGAAACCGTTCTATCAGTGCTGGCGGAAAACTCAAAAAGAAAGGATTCAACCAGGTCTACAATCTGACTGGCGGCATCCTCGCCTGGCAGAAAGAAAAGCTCCCGCTGGAAAGTTAAATGGCAAAGGTACGCATGTACTGCACCCGATTCTGCCCATATTGCATCATGGCAACGCGTTTACTGGCAAAAAAGGGGCAGGATATAGAAAAAATATTTGTTGATGACGAGCCCCAGCTTCGTGCCCAAATGATACAAGAAAGTCATGGCAGAACCAGTGTGCCACAGATTTTTATCGGTGAAACTCATATTGGCGGCTATTCAGATATGGCATTACTGGATCACAATGAATCTCTCGATGCCTTGCTTGAGTGATACAAAATATACAACTTAGATAATTGTCATTTGGACTTTCAACAACAAATAACAGAAAATACCTGATCAGAAATTGACCCAACAAAGATAGGAATACAATGAGCGAACAAAAAGAAATTAGTTTTAACCTGAAAAAGGTATACGTCAAAGATATCTCTTTCGAATCACCTCAGAGCCCACAAATATTTCTTAACGAACAGGCTCCAGAAGTAGACGTACAAATGAACATTACCCACAGCAAGCTTGAAGATAGTGATTTATATGAGGTTGTATTAACAATAACCGTTACAGCAAAGAGCACCGATACGAATTTCTTTCTTTGCGAAATACAGCAGGCAGGTCTTTTTGAAGTAACAGGTGCCTATGATGAAATGCCGATGGTACTGGAAATAGCCTGCCCCAATATTCTTCTGCCATTTGTCAGGGAAGCTATTGCTGACCTGGTTGGCAAGGGTGGTTTCCCTCAGTTACTGATAAACCCAATTAATTTTGAATCCCTCTTTCATCAGAAAATGACGGCTCAGCAATCCGAGCAAAAACCCAACTAAGCCTGGAATTATAATGACCTCTACTGCCGCCACATCACCTGTTGCTGTTATCGGTGCTGGTTCATGGGGTACGGCATTGGCCATGCATATCGCCAGAGATGGACGTAAAGTCTACCTCTGGGGGCATGAGCCTGAGCAAATGAGGGCACTGGCTGCCGATCGCAGCAACGAGCATTTCCTGCCCGGCTTATCGTTCCCCGACTCACTTGAGGTCATCATAAACCTGTCTGAACTGCCAACGACCTGCAGGCAGTTTCTTGTTGTTGTCCCCAGTCATGCCTTTCGCCAGGCCTTACAGACATTAGTGAACCTGCCATCAACTCCGATAATATTAGCATGGGGAACCAAGGGCCTGGAAAAAGACAGTAGCCTGCTAATGAGCGATATCGCCGATGAAGAACTGCCAGCAGAGATCAAAACTGCTGTTATTTCCGGCCCCTCTTTTGCAGGTGAAGTTGCACGTGGCATGCCTACTGCTATTACTGTTGCCTCTAAGGACAGCGAAACCTCTGCTGAAGTAGCATCCTGGCTGCATCATCATCAGTTTCGTGCCTATACCCAGGAAGATATGATAGGCGTTCAGGTTGGCGGCGCTTTAAAAAATGTTATGGCTATTGCTGCAGGAATAAGCGATGGACTAGGTTTTGGCGCCAATGCTCGCGCCGCCCTGATTACCAGGGGTCTTGCAGAAATCACACGCCTGGGCGTCAAGTCAGGATCTCAAGCAGAGACCTTCATGGGGTTGGCTGGTCTGGGTGACCTGGTATTGACCTGTACGGATGATCAATCCCGCAACCGACGCGTCGGTCTCGGCCTGGGCAAAGGCGGTACGCTACAGGAGATCATTGATGAGATCGGGCAGGAAGTTGAAGGGGTTCAGACGGCGGCAGCAACGTGGGAATTATCCCGTAAACTGGACGTCCCCATGCCTATCACTGAGCAAGTTTATAATGTTCTATATCGTGGGTTACCCGCATTAAAAGCTGTTCAAAATTTGCTGCACCGCGATCCAAAACATGAATAAATACATTCAACTGAGCAATAATCTTACGCAACACTTCACCTAAATGACCCTCTTCCCTAATACGTAAAACATAAATCGTAAAACTGCTCTAACCCCATGTTTCATATCGCGCTTTTTGAACCACGCATAGCCCCTAATACAGGCAACATCATTCGTCTGTGCGCAAACAATGGCTGTAAATTACATCTAATTGAGCCTCTTGGGTTTAATCTAGAAGACAAACAATTACGGCGCGCAGGCCTGGATTATCACGACCTTGCAAATCTTAGCGTACATAAAAATTATCAGGATTTTCTGGATAAAATAAGTGGGCTGCGAATTCTTGCCTGTACCACCAAAGGCAGCCAGCATTACGATAAAATAAAATTCGAAAAGAACGATGTCCTGCTGTTCGGCTCTGAGACCTCTGGATTACCTGAGGAAATACATCAAAGTCTGGACCCTGCTCATCAAATCAGAATACCCATGCATGCTGAAAGTCGAAGCCTTAACCTATCTAATGCAGCAGCAATAATTAGCTACGAAGCGTGGCGGCAACTTGGATTTGAGGATGGGAGTTAGACTCTGGGCTATGAAGACCTGGTCTTTCACATTAAAATTTATTACACAGATCAGTTAGATTTCTTTACATACTTCGTCAGTATCACAATCTGCTGCCCATTAACGCGACCTTCAATGTGTTCGGCATTATCTGCTACCAGGGAGATGTTACGCACAGCAGTACCTCGCTTGGCAGTGAAATTTGCCCCTTTTACATTCAGGTCTTTTATCAGCGTTACTGTTTCCCCTGCCATAAGCACGGCGCCATTACTGTCAATGTGCTTTCCAGAATCATCATTACTGCCTTCACCTGTTGCCTGTGCCCAGCTCAGTAGCTCTTCATCGAGATAAAACATATCCATTAAGTCCTGTGCCCAGGCCTCAGTATTCAGCCGGGTAAGCATGCGCCATGAGATTACCTGAACGGCAGGCACCTGCGCCCACATGCTATCCTTTAGGCAATGCCAGTGCCTTGCATCCATAAGGCCCTGATCTTCTAATTGATCATGACAGGTATTACAAATTAGTACGCTTTGATCTGTACTGCCGTCTGACTCTGGCGGCACTTCATATACAGCCAGTGATTCAACAGCATTACAGAGTTCACATTTAGAGCCACTTCGTGAATGCAGTTCCTGTTCTACGCCCATTGTCTAAATTCTCCTGCTATTCTATTCAGGCTGGCTGCTTCAGTACGGCCAGGAAAACTATACCAATTAACAGAAAAACGGGTAGTTCATTAAACCAGCGGTAAAAGACATCGCTACGTTTATTTTTATCATCACGAAAATCAATCATAAAAAAACCACAGACTACATGGTAGATAACAAGTAAAAACACCAGTGCTATTTTTATCGTTAACCATGTACCACTAAAGCCATATCCCAGCCATAACCATGTCCCAAAAATGATTGTCAGTATTGCCCAGGGTGTGACAAAGAAAAAAAGCTTACGTTCCATGATTTTTAAGCGCTTATTGGTTGCTTCATCATCGGTCAATGCATGATGCACAAACAAGCGTGGCAAATAAAATAGACCGGCAAACCAGCTCACCATGAAAAATATGTGGAACGCTTTTACCCACAACATGAGTTAACCCCTCTTATCCGGCAGCATGGCTGCAATTCGTTTGCGCACATTATCTAAATCAATAATGCCATTATGGCGATACGCTATCTGCCCTCGCGGTGTGATCAGCAGCGTTACGGGTATTACCTGCACATCAAATGCGCTCGCAATGGTTGAGTTAATATCCAGTGCAATATCATAAGGGATTTTATAGGCTTGCTTAAATGCGATCACCTGGTCAGGTCGATCATGTGACATTGCTATACCGATTACCTTTAATTCACTTAAAGAAAACTCCCGATAAAGCTCTATCAGTTCAGGTATTTCTTTTCTGCATGGCTCACAACTCGTTGCCCAGAAGTTTAAAAGTACAGGCTTTCCTCGCAGCGCATCTAAGCTCAGCTTGTTACCATCCAGTAAAGTAAATTCAACTTCAGGAAGCTGTTTTGCTTTTTCGGTAAAATAAAAATATGCATTGCCTGCAATGAGTATTGGAAAGCCAACAAAAAGAATAAGCCTCCTGGCCATAATATTCATTACTTAATACCTTCCTTATTTGTCCTTTTCATTTACGTAGATTTCCGCTGCCTGTTTCAGTTTTGCTGTTGACACTGCGCCAGTTAAACGTTGCTGCCCGATAAAAAATGTCGGTGTACCTGTCACCCCTGCCTTCACTGCCATACTCATATTTAACTGCAAAGTCTTCTCATATTCAGGGTCATGCCAGGCCCTATCTATTACTTTACTACTGACCCCGATTTTCTTTGCTATTTCTCTTAATATCTCATCATCGCCAATATTTCTTCCAGCTAAAAAATATTGCTCATACAGGGCCTGATTCAGTTTATAAAAACTCTCACGACCTTCTTTTTTTACCGCTTCTGCCAGTAACAAAGCCCGATGAGAATTAGCAAGCAGTGAAACAGGGGCGAGAGTTACCCCTTCCTCCTGCGCCATGTCCACAAGACCATCCATCATACCCTGCCACTGCTCGTGTGAATAATCCAGAGAGTCTACTGTTGTCCCCTGTTGAGGAGTATCAGGATGAATTTCGATGAAACGAAAATTAATCAGCACATCGTAGTCTTGCTGTAGGCGCTGCAATCTCAGGTCGCCAATATAACAAAATGGGCAGATGTAATCGGTAAAGAGCGTCAGCCTAAGTTGAGGTTTCTCTAACATGATTTAATTACCTCTATACCTGTCAAAATTCATAAATATTAATGGCACCTCTATTTATTATGGATAGTGGTGACCTTAAGCTAAAGCATCAATCTACAATTTTCCCTACGTAAATAAAAGCTGAACTTCTGACAGAAAGCTAAAACCTCGGTCTGATGCTCTTACCCTGTCATCATTTTTCACCAGTAAACCCTTCTTAACGGCTTCATTAACCCCAGCAGTAAGTACCTCTCCTGGCAGCCCTGTCGTCAATGAGAACTGTTGCAGAGAAAAGCCCTGTTTCAACCGCAGGGCATTTATCATAAACTCAAGAATCAGGTCTTTCTGATCGAGCTGTCGTTCATTGATGACAGACTCATTTTCTCCTGCTGTAGCGATATATTGTTTGGGCAGCCTGGGCCTTGAAAATCTATATATACCTGATTGATCAGTAATCTTTGAATGTGCACCTGCTCCGATTCCCAGGTAATCTCCAAACTCCCAATAGTTCACATTATGGCGGCATTGCGAGTCATTTCTTGCATAGGCTG